>CAZVWH010000038.1:0-23902 GCA_964631175.1 uncultured Pirellulales bacterium
AATGGAACCACATGATGGATCAAACGCATATCAGTTATACGTACTGGCAGCAGCCTGGAAAGGATGTCATGCCCAAAGTTGAGGAAACCGAGATACCCAATGTTTCGGATATGGGCGTGGCGATAGAAGGCTCGGATGGCTGGTGGCCAATGGAAGACGGCGAAGCAGTATTGCCTGAATTTGACCCCTTTAACCAACAGAAATATTATATAGAGGTATTTAATCGCGGACAGGTGCCTTTTGATTACACAATCGAGTCAGGGCAATCGTGGCTGCTTGTTGAACCTGATCAGGGAAAGGTCGATAAAGAACAGCGAGTATGGGTAAGCGTGAATTGGCAGCAGGCACCGACCGGAAAAAATAGTGCTGCTATTACTATAACAGGCCCTGGTGAAAAACAGGTTGTTGTACATGCTCATATTAACAATCCGGCGTCTCCGAAACGGGACCAGGTGAAGGGCTTTGTCGAGGCCAATGGGTACGTTTCCATGGAGGCTGAACATTATACCAATGCGGTGAATAAAGCACCTGTAAGATGGCTGCGCATCCCGGATTTAAGCCGGACACTTTCGGGAATGACGCCGTTACCGGTCACCGCAAAAAGTCAGTCACCCGGAGGAGACGGCCCCCGTTTGGAATACCGTATGTATATTTTTGATAGTGGTAAAGTTGAAGTGAAGGTGTATCTATCTCCTACCCAGAACTTTCTTAACACTCAGGGATTGCATTATGCTATTTCATTCGATGATGAGACGCCACAAATTATTAACATGCATGTAAATGATACAGTCCCTGACTGGAAGTACCCTCCAGTCTGGAATAAAGCAGTAAGTGAGAATATTAAAGTGATGACCTCTGAACATCTTCTCGAAAAGCAGGGTGAGCATGTTTTGAAATTCTGGATGGTTGACCCGGGCATTGTGCTGCAGAAAATTGTTGTGAATACGGGCGGCCTTAAACCGAGCTATCTTGGCCCGCCTGAAAGCTATCACAGCGGTGATGCTGTTTCCTCGAAGGCTGTTCCTTCTGAAAATTGAGTCACCGGTTCATGTGCCTTTTCCGCTGGGATCCGCCGAGGCGGACTCCTTACAAAAAAGAGCTGGGTTTATCTGCGGGGTTTAATAACGGGGGCCGGATTCGAACCTGTGACCTCCGGATTAGAAACCCGTTGCTCTATCCGGCTGAGCTATCCGCCTTGGGCGGATTGGAATCTCCGAATAGTAGAACCATATCAACCATATTTGCAGCCTGCTTTTCTTTAACCATGAGAGGCTGCCGATATCGGCTGACAAGCCTGCACCCTATCAAAGCCAAGAAAAAAGCGCAAGTATTTTCTTTGAAAATAAATGGGTATTCTATCTAAGGTTTTTGGTTTCCAGAACAGGATTCTCCGCCTCTATATTCTGGATATGCTGATGATAAGTAATTTTGGGGCCATTATTATTTACTTGAACCAGCCTAACAGTTAACTGGCGATCATTACTCTCCGGCCATTGCGTGTCGTACCATGTTTCATCCGTCACCCTCACACTGTAAAGCGGCGTAAACAAGCCTGACCATACTATCATGTTCCAGTTTTGATGAAGATGCCCTGCATAATTCGAATCGATATATTCTCTGTAATTATAGAGAAACTGTTTGATTTTGGTCATTTCTTCTTTCGAAAAAAGATATTTGTCCGCCATCTCAAATCCTGTACGAAACATGCCGATATGCGACATGATTACGATGTTTTCTTTCTTTGGTTTTGAGCATTTTTCAATATCATTTTTGAACCAGTGCCAGCTACCGCCTGGAAAGTCGTGGAGCTCTCCGCCCTCGTCCCCTCTTTTTCTGGAATTAAAATCCAGGCATACAAAATGACAGCCCTTATAATCAAAGGAAAAATTCTGAAGATACATATTCCGGACAGGAACAGTTGCCTTTTGCCAATTCACAAAACGCCCGGAAAGATACTTGTACTGAGGTTCAAATACATCCTGAAACTCCCTTTCACATCCGGTCTCAATTTCGTTGTCACCTATTATAGGGATGTAAGGAATACCGACAATATTCAGGCGATTCAGTATCTGTCTGGCGATTGCCAGATTTCTACTACTTCCGGTTCTGCCCCACGCAATGTCTCCTAACACGAAAACTAATTCTATATTGTTATTGTTTTTATTGTCTTTTATCCAATCAACAGCAGTCTGAAATTTGGCTCTGCGAGCTGCGTTTCCATCCACATGTGGATCAGCCATAATAGCAAATGAAAAAGTTTCACCGTATACAAGGCAGCCAACCGGTAAATACATAATTGATAGGGTCAATAAAACCTGCTTTAAAAATCGGTCCGTTAGACTGCTAATCAGGTATTTGTGTTTATCCGGCCAGTAGTACATGAAAAAGTTTTCAATATTGCCTTTTATTTTTGTCTGCTAATTCATTATATGCAGCGGCTATTAAAAGTAAATGTTAGTGTAACATAATTTCTGTAAATTTGATATTATATGCCAGCGCTTGATACAGCAGAAGCAATATTGCCGAAGCGACAATAACGCAATTTATACAAAGAACAGTACGTGCCCGTGAAACAAATATATATTATATATTATCTGAAAGGGAAAGATTATGACCGTAAAACCATGGTCCACGCTGAGTGCGTTTATCTTAACAGCCGTTTTGTTGAATGGTAGCATCAATTATGCTTTTGAAAAACAGGCCGACGGTATTGTGATTAAACTTCAAAAGGAAAAGGCAACGGACCCCAAAATAATAAAAATCCAGGTGCGCACGGAGAATATTCTTCGTATCGTTGCAACACCAGGGGATAGCTTTTCCTCCAGGCCGAGCTTAATTGTTGAAAAGCGTAATTGGAAAGCCGTACCGTTTACGATTACAGAAGCTGATGACACCGTGCAGATTTCCACGGCTAAGATAACAGCTAAAGTTTTAACAAAGACCGGAGAAATCACCTTTTATGACAAAGCCGGCCAAGTTATCCTTCGGGAAAAACCTGGAGGTGGTAAGATTATCACGCCTGCCGAGGTAATGGGGGAGAAGACTTATCATAATCAACAGTTTTTCATGTCCCCGGAGGACGAGGCTTTCTACGGTCTGGGCCAGCATCAAAATAACATTATGAACTATAAAGGACATAACCTGGACCTTTGGCAGCATAATATGGTAGCCGTTGTCCCGTTTCTGGTTTCAAGCAGGAACTACGGCATCCTCTGGGACAACAATTCACGCACCAAGTTTGGAGACATTCGTGACTATCAACCCTTATCATCGTTGACGTTATATGATAAAGAAGGCAACGAAGGCGGACTCACCGCAGAGTATTACAGCAGTCAAGATTTCCAAACGCTGCTCACTTCTCGAACGGAATCTGTAATCGCTCACGAGAACCTTGATGAGCTCGGCGGCTTTCCGGAAGATTTTAATTTAGGTCGAGGCAGTGTGCGCTGGAGCGGCGAAATCCAGTCCAATCAATCAGGTGTTCATACATTCAGATTCTACAGCTCCCACTATGCAAAAGTGTGGCTAAACGGCGAGCTGGTAGTGGACTCGTGGCGTCAGAACTGGTGTCCATGGACGCATATACTCAGCCTGACGATGGAGACAGGCAAACGTTATCCGATTAAAATCGAGTGGGTGCCTAACAGTGGCTACATTGGATTAAGGTATCTCGGTCCCGCTGAAGAAGAGAGCAAAGATACTATGTCACTTTATTCCGAGGTAGCTGATCAGATCGATTATTACTTTATTCATGGAGACAGTTTAGACCAAGTTATTTCTGGGTATCGTGAAATAACAGGCAAGGCCCCGATGATGCCGAAGTGGGCGATGGGTTTCTGGCAGTGCCGCGAACGCTATAAGAGCCAGGATGATCTGCTCTCGGTCGTCAAAGAATTCCGCAAGCGTCAAATACCGCTGGATAATATCGTGCAGGACTGGTTCTACTGGCCGGAAGACAAATGGGGCGACCACAACTTTGATCCGGAGCGTTTTCCTGATCCGGCTGGCATGGTAAAAGAGCTTCACGAAGAGCTTAATAGCCGCATTATGATTTCGGTCTGGCCTAAGTTCTATGTCGGTACCGAGAATTACGAGCAGTTCCGAGAGAAGGGCTGGCTCTATATGCGCAATGTTGAGAAGCAGCAAAAAGACTGGGTTGGACCCGGTTATATCTCTACGTTCTACGACCCGTATAGTAAAGAAGCCAGTGATTTATTCTGGAAGCTGATAGATGAGAAGCTGTTCAGCAAGGGTTTTGACGCCTGGTGGTTAGATGCTACTGAGCCGGATATTCACTCAAATCTGTCGATGACAGAGCAACTGCTTCGCATAGGTCCAACCGCATTGGGTACCTCAGCACGTTATCGTAATACATATTCTTTGGCCAATGCCAAGGGTGTCTATGAGGGACAGCGCAAAAGCAAACCCAATCAGCGAGTTTTTATCCTCACCCGCTCGGCATACGCTGGGCAGCAGCGATACTCCGCTGCGACCTGGAGCGGTGATGTCGCCACGCGATGGTACGATTTAAAAGCGCAGATTTCAGCAGGCTTAAATTTTTGTCTTTCCGGTATTCCTTACTGGACGATGGATATCGGCGGCTTCGCGGTCGAACCTCGGTTTGAGCGTAATGTGAAAGATGCTGACTTGGATGAATGGCGTGAGTTGAACACCCGTTGGTTCCAGTTTGGCACATTCTGTCCCTTGTTCCGTGTGCATGGACAATTTCCCTATCGTGAGATGTTCAATATCGCACCGGACGACCATCCGGCTTATCAAACCATGCTTGATTACGACAAGCTGCGATATCGATTGATGCCTTATATTTACTCATTGGCCGGTATGGTGACACACAACGACTATACGATTATGCGAGCGCTGATTATGGATTTCAGCCAGGATAAAAAAGTCCGCAATATCGGCGACCAGTTTATGTTCGGGCCAGCTCTGCTGATTAATCCGATAACAGAATATAAAGCCAGGTCTCGCCAGGTATATCTGCCCGCCGGGACGGGCTGGTATGACCTTAAATCAGGCCGATATTTCGAGGGAGGCCAAACCATTCAGGCTGATGCACCATACACCGATATACCGATTTTCGTGAAAGAAGGCTCAATCATCCCATTCGGCCCAGATATTCAATACACCACAGAAAAGCCCGCCGATCCAATTCATCTGTTTGTTTATACCGGCGCCGACGGTGCGTTTACGTTGTATGAAGACGAAAATGTTAATTATAACTATGAAAAAGGTGCCTTTAGTATGATTCAACTCACATACAACGAAGCGACTCAGTCTCTGATAATCGGTGCTTATCAGGGAGAATTCCCCGGCATGTTGAAGGAACGTAAATTTGAAATTGTTTGGGTCGGCAAAGACAAGCCGGTCGGCCTTTGGATTCGACAGGCTCACCACAAGGATTTTGAAATTACACCTGCCCAAACGGTTCGTTACGATGGAAACGAGCTGTCTGTAAAGCAGAATAAATAATCGTTGAGAAGGGAAAGGGATTTATTATGGTTATGACGGCTTCTACAATGCTACCATTGGGGACAGCTGCACCGGATTTCAGCCTGCCGGACACAGAAGGCAAAATCGTCTCAGCAGATGGTTTCAAGAATGCACCGGCTCTCTTGTCCGCAGACCTTTGATTTTTTTCTATCCGGCAGAAATACCCGCTTGTATAATCAATCTCATTATGGAACGAGCTGTTTATAGAATCATCGATGCCAATTTTAATCGCGCGCGGGAAGCGGTCCGTGTGATCGAAGAGTACTGTAGATTCGGTTTGAATTCGGCTGCTCTAAGTGAACGAGCAAAAAAGCTTCGGCATGAATTGTCTGCTTGCTTAAATGAGCTCGATGTTGGGCAACTGCTCTCCAGCAGAGATACGATTGGTGATGTCGGTGTTGGCAAAACGGTCGATAAGCAGCTGGAGCGCAGTGACCTTAAGAGCTGTTTTACTGCCGGCTGCAAACGTTTAACCGAGGCATTGCGAACATTGACTGAGATGACGTCCGCACTCGGCGGACAAAATCGGTCTATAGCCAAGATATTAGAGAAGCTACGGTTTGAAGCGTATGCACTTGAAAAAGACATTGTTCTGTTCAGTGAACCGGCTGAGAAATTCAAACATGTTGGATTGTATGTGATAATCAGCAGCAATTTGCCTGCAGATATTATTTGGTTAACCCAGCGGTGTGTGGCTGGTGGTGCTGACTGTATCCAACTGCGGGCAAAAGACATAAACGACGATACTCTCTGTGCGGTTGCTGTTGAATTTGTAAAAGTTTGTAAGGCTGCAGGAGTCCTCAGCATAATAAACAACAGAATCGATGTTGCAGTTGCGGCTGGCGCTGATGGTGTTCACCTTGGTCAGAATGACTTGTCCATTGAGCTGGCTCGCAAGCTGCAGTTGGCTCCGTTGATTATTGGCAACAGCACGCATTCGCTCGAACAATTGCACTCTGCCTGCGAGGTGAATCCGACGTATGTGAGCCTTGGTCCCGTCTTTGACACGGTGACAAAGCCAACCGCTAAGCCTGTCGGGCTGGACTATGTCAGACAGGCAACAAAGTATCTCACTGATACCGGTATCGCTAATGTCGCTATTGGCGGCATAACAGCGGACAATGTTGAAGAGGTATTAAGAGCTGGCGCCGGGATGATTGCGGTGTGCTCTGCGGTTACACGTGTAGAAGACCCGATGACAGCGTGCAGAACGCTAAAAGAGAAAATATCTGTTTTAAGAAAATAATGAGCTTTTTTAATACGCTGCTTATTAAAGAAACAACATAATCCAGGGGTTTTGAGCTTTGAAGACCGGTTTTCTACATATTATCCACTGATAATGCGATTTTTCTGGATGCTTGTTCGATTTTACTAAAAGTTAGACAGTACTTTTATCACTAACGTTACTCTTGAATTTAGATTTTCTTATAATTCCTTATGCACTCATAACCTACTTTTACAAAATAGGTTACGGAACATAGCCGATACATTTGGATAAGTTAGATTGACAGCAAGTAAAAATCAGACTGATTTTGGCATATATTCTTAATGTCTTGGCAAATAAACGCTAAAAACCAGGCCGAGTTATCAACAGGCTATCCACATCGCAATCAGCCTAATAATTGAGTAGCTACGGTTAAGATTTATCCGCCTTCGCAGAAAGCCACTCCCGCAGCTTCTTGCGAAGCAAGAGCGGGGGTGGATGAATGCGAAAAGGGTAACCCTCCATAGCCTTGGCGAAGGATGAAATGCTTCGGCGGGTTTCGCCGAAACCTGCCTTCGCAGAAGCGGCTACGCACAGATAGGTGTGTGAGGATGCCATGGCTGTAAAAACCGTGGAGCTTCACTTTTTGGTTTCTGAAGAAATAGACGCATTTTTCACCGGTGATAATGAGCTGACTTGTGCCCGAATTTGGGAAAGCGTAGCTTTCATTTGCTCAAGGGTGTCTATTATTTTACTATTGTTTACCTGATTCTTATCCTGCATAGCTGCGATTTGCTCCTGTAGGCCGGCTTGGTTCTGCCGGACATCCTTTAGGGTATCGACCATCGCCGCCTGGATATTATTCTGAATCCTTTCTTCAAATCTGAGCTGCCTCTGGCCAATAACATCTATAATGTTAGCCAGATCTTTCTTGTTGTTCTGAAGACTTTCCTGCAGTTTTATTAAATTTTGTTCGTGACCGACTACGCTTTCATCTACCCGCTGGATATTTACGTTCAGACTTTCAACACCGTTTTGTAATGCTCTCTGACTACGTTCGATTCCAGCTATGGAATTGGTCAAACGCTGACGCTGTAATTGCAGTAAGTCCTGCAGCGCAGCGTGTTCCTGCCCAATAGCGGCTATTACATCATTGGTTTGTTTTTTGTTAGTATCCTGCACGTCTTCCATTGCGACATGTAATTGGCTTTGGCTGTCCTCGATACGTTTCATATTATCAGTCATCAGATGAGTATCGGCCTGAATTAATTTTTGCAGTTCAAACTGGTTCTGCTCAATACTGGCCATTTCCTCACCGCATCCGGTTACGGCCAGAACAATTATCCCTGTTAAGGCAGTTAAAGCGGTTCTCATAACGAGTTTCTTTGTATTAAACCTTTTTTTCTTTTCCATTTTAACACCTTCCCTCTTCTAAACACAAACCTTAAAGAAAACCTAGGACTTGAGCCTTTATTATGAATAATCAGACGACAATTTTTATTTATCAGTTAAAGAGCTAAGTCATAATATCTATAAGCATGAGAATTTGCAAGTATTTAATTTTTTATAGGACGAAGCTATAAGGATTCGACGGACAATGTTTAAAAGCTGATGACAGAGATTAGTAAAAGTCGAATTTGTTTGCCAGGGCCTTATGGAATGTTGGTCCTAAGGTCCAATCAATTGATTTTTAAAAACTAATGAAACAAATTTAGGTACCAGGCAATGCAGTGCGTGCTTCGTATTATGGTACCGGATAAACTCCAACAAGGGAGTATAATAAACATTATTAAACCTTCAATCTATCATTTGTGTGTACCAACCTTAACCGAAAATTAGAATCAATAGTCGGCTGAATTTTATTGTTCAAACCTATAATTAATTTGTTTTTCACCTGTTAGGGGACACAACACTAAAATTCCGCTTATTCTCAGTGACTCCGGTCAAATTCTCTTGACTTTTGCGGGCTGATATGATAATTTAATATCATAAATAGTTCCTTGGGGGTATAGTTGAAAACGGACTGGGGGGTGTTCTTGTTTTTCCCCTGCTGAGCACCCAGTAAAAAATTGTATTGTGACCTAACGGTATAGATTCAAGTACCGAATAATTTGTGATGCGTATGGTCACTGCCAGGGGGCACGAAAATAATAAGGGTGACATCAGCTATCAC
Organism: uncultured Pirellulales bacterium; assembly: GCA_964631175.1. Taxonomy (GTDB): domain Bacteria; phylum Planctomycetota; class Phycisphaerae; order Sedimentisphaerales; family Anaerobacaceae; genus CAZVWH01. The sequence goes on from CAZVWH010000038.1 coordinate 8,889, forward strand.
TGATGAGGCGGGATACGCTTGCCTGTAATGCAGACGCTGTTCGGCATTGATTAAGATTTCCTGCGCAAGTGTCACCGCAATTATAAGGGCTGGCAAACATCAGATAGCAAATGTTATGTAGACACGGTCTTGGCGTTCAGGGTGAGTCTGTCAGTACCGAAGGATTGAAAGAAATGTTAGGAACCGCTGTGGTTAGTCTGCGGCCAAAATTTGATTGAGAGGGCTTTTTGAGAGAAAAGATAATGAGTAAGCTAAAGATAACAATGATTTTCCTTACAGCCGTTAGTTTAATTCTGCCGTGCACAGCGGAAGCATGTCTTCTTGGTACGGTGGACATAGAGCATAATGGTTATGGGGCAAGTGACGTTATGAGAGTTTGGGGTGGTGGTCTTGATGGCGTATACGTGTATGGCGGGGTCTATATGCTTGACAAGAGCTACGGCACCGACCAAGGAAATTTATGGCCCAACGGTGAACTTATCGGCAGCTTCTGTATAGAATTGGATGAACAAGCCCCAAGCGACACATTTAAGTACGGTGTGGTCATGCCGCAAGATGCATATAACAATTTTCTCGACGGCTATTTAGGCACAACCAAAACCAATTATCTTCGTGAGCTGTGGGGTAGATTCTATGACCCTAAATGGTCGTACAACGGACCATATACAAGTCAACAGAGATATGAAGCCGAAGCCTTCGCTGCAGCAGTATGGGAGATTGTTTATGAAGATCTTCCATCATCGCCACTATTATGGGATGTCACCATTGATGGTACACCGTGCAGCCATGGCTTCCGAGCTGAGAATGTTGACGCGGCTCTCGCCAATAGCTGGTTGCATGCCTTAACCGGCTGTGGTCCGAAGGCGGACCTGCGAGCATTTGTTTTTGATGGAAAACAGGATTATCTGGTTCAGGTTCCGGAGCCTGCCACCTTAGCTCTGCTCGGCATCAGTGGCGTGTTTAGCCTGCTTCGTAGAAAAATAAGAGCCTCCAGCTAAGGCTGATTATAATACGAGACTCTTATGAGAAAAACGATAAGTAACCACACGGATATGAATTGAAGAAAGCGGTTAGTGTCAATAGGCGGTCTGCAGGACAGTGGAAATTATAATATATAAATATGGGGAGGAAATGAAAAGGTTAATAGTATTTCCCATGCCTATGGTGTTAGTAACACTTTTCACCAACATCGCCCAAGCGGGCTTTGTTAATTCTGCCGACAATCCCGGTGCGGCAACTTTTACATGCGGGTTCTCCAATAATCAGAAACAGCATAGTAATAGCGATCTTATAAATCTTCAATTTGATATTGACATACTGACTACCGGTCTTTTCGATTTTACATTGAAACAAAGCCCAGTTTCTGAGCCGGAATCGATAGTCCAATTTAATAGAGGTGGTTTGGGGCTGCTCCGTCTGTGTTGACTTCAGCGAGCTTGGTCGAGCTGTGCCCGATACTGACATAAGGCCCCCCATGTTTACAGGGCCGCGGATATCCTTTACCGTGGCCCGTTTTTTTTTGAGCATATATGTTTAGCGTGGTAAAACCCATTGCTAATCCACCTGTCATCTGCTCCTGAATAAAAGAATTTACGCCAAGCAAGGATAAGCCTGTGGATGTTCTTTGACCGTATGTGGCAAAAATACATAAAACCAGTTGAGATGCTTGTAGTATAGAAGCCGAATATGTCAAAATATAAAGTTTCTAAGCTACCATCTAAGCGGATAATCCAGAGCCGGTGGACAAGTAGATATGTCAAAACTATGCGCAAAAAACAAGGGAGACAGCGACCCCCCTTTATACAAGTCATGGCCGGTCGGCCTGCCCCCCTTAGAGAGAAGGAAGGAGTATTATGTTCAAATGTCCAAAGTCAAAAATGCTCCTTCGGACAACACTTCTATCTATAATATAATCTATTTTTTCTGATATGCAAAAAACTAAAGGTAAATTTTTGTTATTCTTGACTTTTCGCCCTATAGAAGATAGTTTAGCTGCTTGAAAAACGCGAATCAGAAACAGCGACGTGTAAAATACAAATCGGATTACGTCCATATTAAGCTAACCCGGACGGAACAGGATCGTGAATCACAAGACAGAAATAACAGGCAGGATAAATGAAAGAAGTTGAGAAATCAAAAGAGCGTTTTGAGGATATGCGTATTCTTGACGAGATTAAGAACTCATATCTCAACTATGCAATGAGCGTAATTGTTTCCCGCGCTTTACCGGACGTTCGCGATGGCTTAAAGCCGTCGCAACGCCGAATACTGGTGGCTATGAATGACTTGAACCTCGGCCCGCGAAGCGCACACCGCAAGTGCGCCAAAATCGTTGGTGACACCAGCGGCAACTACCATCCGCACGGTGATCAGGCCACGTACGGCACATTAGTGCGCATGGGTCAGGAATGGAATATGCGTTATCGGCTTATCGATCCGCAAGGTAACTTCGGCAGCATCGATGCCGACCCGCCGGCAGCAATGCGATACACAGAGGCCAGACTGGCGGCGCCGGCTATGGAAATGCTCGAGGACATTAATCACGACACTGTAGATTTTGTGCCGAACTACGACGAAACACGAACCGAGCCTACGGTTTTGCCCTCAAAATTTCCAAATCTGTTAGTAAATGGAACTACCGGTATTGCAGTAGGTATGGCTACCAATATTCCGCCGCACAGCATCGCAGAGGTCTGTGACGCACTGCTGTTAGTCATCGAAGACCCAAAGTGCGGATTCAAGGATATTATGGAACGCCTGCCTGGGCCGGACTTCCCTACCGGCGGAATCATCTGCGGCAAAAAAGGCATTGTGGATGCTTATACCACTGGTAAAGGTCATTTAACTATCCGAGCTAAAACAGAAATCGAAATAAGAAAGAAAGACAAGGAACGAATCATAATAACTGAGATACCCTATATGGTCGTCAAGACCACGATTGTTTCAAAAATCGCAGATTGTGTCCATAAGGGTCTTATACCTGAGATTGCCGACGTCAGAGACGAATCAGACCGACATGGTCTTCGTATCGTCGTGGACTTGAAAAAAGATGCCGATAGCAGAATAGCTTTGAATAAGCTGTTCCGCTACACCGCCCTACAGAGCACCTTCGCCATATTCAATATCGCTCTGGTCAATAATAGACCAGAAACGCTCAGCATTAAGCAGATGCTTAATTGCTTTATCGACCATCGTAAAACTGTCGTCCGCAGACGGACCAGATTCCTGTTAAAAAGATGTAGAAACAGAGCCCATATTCTCGAAGGTCTTATTCTGGCAGTCAGTGACATCGATGAAATCATCGAAATTATAAAAAAATCTCCGGATACTCCGACGGCAAAGTTTAATTTAATGAAAAAGCCGCTGCGACTGGCTGAGGTAGCAACACTGAAGAAGATTCTTCCGAAGGCTTTTATCAAGGAAAAAACCAAAGGCAAACATTTTCTAACCGGCCCGCAGGCTGATGCAATCTTGACAATGCAATTGCAAAGATTGACGGGCCTGGAGATGGAAAAATTAGCTAGAGAATATGCAGGTCTTATTGAGCAAATAGAAGGTTACGAAGCAATACTGGCCAGCGAGGAGATTCTGCTGGATATCATCCGAGAAGACATCTACGAAATAAAGGAAAAATACGGCGACACAAGAAAGACAAAAATTACCGGCAAGGTCGAGCAGTTTGAAATTGAAGACCTAATCGCCGAGGAGGAAGTTATCGTCACTGTAAGTCACGATGGATATGTAAAGCGCCTGCCGATAGATACATATCGTAAGCAAGGCCGGGGTGGCCAGGGTGTCATCGGCTCAGATACTAAAGAGGGCGATTTTATTGAGCATCTGTTCACAGCCTCTACACATGATTATCTGCTTATCTTTACCAACCGGGGGCGATGCTATTGGCTGAAGGTCTATGATATTCCAAGCATGTCCAGACAGAGTAAGGGCAGGAGCATTGCAAACCTCTTAAAGCTTGGCGACCAACAGATAACATCCATCATCAGCGTTAGCAGCTTCGACGGCGAAGGTGATAAGAAAGCAAAGGGGCGGCAATTAGTTATGGCTACAAAAAACGGCATTGTAAAAAAGACAAAACTTTCTGCCTACAGTAATCCCAGAGCCACTGGCGTCATTGCTATCAATCTCGATCCGAATGATGCCTTAATTGGTGTCTCAATGACTACGGGCAAAGATCATATAATCCTGGGCACGCGAGACGGCATGACAATACGCTTTGACGAAAACGAGGTACGTTCGATGGGCCGAGCCTCACGAGGTGTTAAGGGTATCAAGCTTCGTCCCGGAGACGTTGTGGTGGGTATGGTGATTGTTGAGGAAAAAGCGGCTCTGTTTACAGTTTGCGAAAACGGTTACGGCAAGCGAACTGGTATGGAGAGCTATCGGTCTCAGAGCCGCGGCGGTATAGGCCTGAAAAACATAAGAACATCCGACCGCAATGGTAAAGTGGTGTCCCTGAAAGCCGTACAGAACAAAGATGACTTAATGATGATAACAGCTCACGGCATGATTATTCGCACGGGACTGGATGAAGTCCGATCGATCGGCAGAAACACTCAGGGCGTGCGATTAATCAAACTAAAATCCGGTGATAAGCTCGTGGCAGCAGAAAAAATAGCTGCCGATCCTGTCAAACTTCGGTCTATGAAGAACCCCCAGTGAAACTGGGGGCTAAATATTTAGCCCCGCCTTTTAGGCGGGGTTTTCTCGTCGCTCCGCAGTAAGGCGTCCTCCGCGCAGTAAGGCGTCCTCCGTAAGGAGTCCCTATGACTGTGGAGTGACTTCTAACTTGGATCTTGCAATAAAGAGCACAATGTGTGGATATGCGCAAGCTAATTTATGTCATTGCTGGTAAAGAAACTTCGCTTGTCAACGCTGAGTGCGAGAAACTTCTTGACTCCGCCTTGGGCGGATTAGAGCCGAAGCAGAGGGTGACGGCTCTTTTTACCGCTGACACTGCTGGCGTTTCAGTCTCCGAGGTGCTGGACGAATTGCGGACAGCTCCCTTTTTGACCGACAAACGAGTCGTTCTTGTCAAAAACGCAGATGATTTTATATCTAATAATCGTTCTTTACTCGAAAAATATTTCGATAATCCCTGTCCCACGGGAATACTAATAGTTACTGTAAGCAGTTGGCCCAGCCAGACTAAGCTGGCCAAAAAGTTATCCAAAGTCGGCAAATTAATCAGCGTAGCCGCCCCCAAGCCCTGGCAATTACCTCGCCGTCTGATCGATTATGCACGGGACGCACACAGTAAAAAATTGAGCGAAGATACAGCCGCACTTTTAGTCGAGCTGGTTGGCGATGAGCTTACCCGTTTATACGGTGAAATCGACAAGCTGGCCATATTTGCGTGTGAGGACAAGGCCATTACTATCAGCCATGTAGAATCGCTGATAGGTCACAATCGTGTATTTGGCGCCTTCGCTGTGATTGATGCCGTTATCGCCGGCAAGACCGCTCAAGCCATAGCTCGTCTGCGGAATATGTTTGCAGAAGATAAAACAGCCCAGTTCTCAATAGTCGGCGCATTTGCGTTTCATTTCCGCAGGATGTTCAGCGCAAAAGCCATGCTTGAAAAGGGTGCCTGGACCGGCGATATTGTAAAGAAACTGCGAATATGGAGCAATAAAGACAGCTTTTTCGCACAATTGCGCAAGATGTCACTGAAGCAAATCGGCTCAATCCTGCAACAGTTAGCGGATATTGATTTTAAGATAAAGACCGGCCAAACAAAAGCTAACGTGGCGATTGAACAATTAGTATTGAATCTGCATACGGACGCTATTGTATAAAGAACTGTTCACCCAACTTCGCTTACAGCCGACTAACTGTTCAATTGTTCTTTAAAGAGCTACACGTTATCCTATTTGCTATTCACAATTATTATAATGGCACAACTATTAAAAAAAAGAAAGCTGGTCCTGATCAATCCTGTTAATCCTGTAAATACTGGATTAACAATAAATAAAAGTTCGCGTTTCCCACCCATTGGCTTAGGTATCGTCGCAGCATTGACGCCTAATTCCTGGGATGTGATTCTGCTCGATGAAAACTGGGAACCCTTCACCTATCAAGAGGCTGACCTTGTTGGAATTACAGCCTTCACTGCTTCAGCACCTCGAGCTTATGAAATCGCAGCCCTTTACCGCAAACAAGGAATTCACGTCGTAATGGGCGGGATCCACGCATCCATGTGCACTGAAGAGGCTCTACAATTTGTAAACACCGTTGTATCAGGTGAAGCTGAGGCTGTTTGGCCCCAAATTATACGTGACTTTGAGTTGGGACAAATGCAACAGGTTTACCAAAGTGAAGTGATAGATATTAAAAACTGTCTCTCGCCACGGCGTGACCTTTTTCATCCTGATTACATGTTTGCATCCATACAAACCTCACGAGGTTGTCCGATGGATTGTGAATTTTGTTCGGTTACTGCTTTTAATGGCCGACGCTACCGTCGCCGTCCACCGAGTCAGGTTTTGGCTGAGCTGGAAAGTATCCCTCAAAAGCTCCTGTTCTTTGTAGATGACAACATCATTGGCTACGGCAAAGAATCTCGAGACCAAGCCCTGGAAATTTTCAAGGCAATGGTAGAAAGAAAGCTTTACAAGTGGTGGTTTTGCCAAGCATCGATAAACTTTGCTGACGATGAGAATGTGTTATACTGGGCGGCACAAGCCGGATGCAAAATGGTATTTTTGGGATTAGAAGCTGAAAAAGTAGATACATTGACGGAAGTAAATAAACGACTCAATATAAAATGGGGCGTGGACAGTTACGATGCCATCATCCGTCGCATTCAAAAAGCAGGTATTGCCGTATTAGGAGCTTTTATTTTTGGCATTGACGGTGACACTCTGGACAAACTATGCCAACGCGCAGAGTATATTATTCACAGTGGGATTGATGTGATGCAAACTACTGTGCTTACTCCACTGCCTGGTACGAGATTATTTGAAAAATATCAGCAAGAGAAACGTCTGCTCTATACAGATTTTCCCAAAGACTGGAGCCGTTACGATATGACACAAGTCATTCACCGTCCTGGCAGTATGGAAGCAGAGACCCTGGAACAAGAAATTGACGAGCTAAATACTAAAATGTATTCTTGGCCTGTAATAATCCGAAAGGCGATACGCACCTTTTGGCAAACACGGGATATAGCTGCTACGATGTTTGCCTGGAACTCGAATATTAACTACCGTCGTGTGGGCCTGTGTCAACGCAAAGCTAAACGATCCAACAAGTAGGCTGAGGTACCTTGAAAAGTTTTTAGACAATTGCGGTAAGCTCTAAAGTTAACCTATTTATGAAACGCAGCAATAGTAACAGATATTTGTCTGTAGCTCATAATCGCTTCGGAAATAAAAGACAAGAAAGGCGACTATTATGGAAACTGCTGGAAATAAAAATTCAAAGGCGTTTTGGACAATAGTACTGATAATATCTATTCTGTTGAACTCGAATTCTTTTTCACAGGAAAACCCAGATTATTCGATAACAAGCCCGGACAAAAAGCTCTCTGTTCATTTTCATATCTCTGGTGACAAAAATGCCCTGTGTAGCATCAGGTATGGTGATACTATCATCATGCAAAGCTCTCGGCTGGGAATGATCAGAGAGGACGAAGATTTTTCAAAAAGCCTATCTTTGGAATCTGTTTCAGATATTGAGATTGTTAAAATCAATTATGAAATGCTTCAAGGCAAAAGACGTAATTGTTCTTATACAGGTAACAAGCGAATCTTTCATTTAACAAACGCTTCCGGCAAAAAGATGGACATCATCTTACAGGTCTCAAATGATGGTGTTGCTTTTAGATACTATTTCCCAGGAAAATCGGATGATGTAAAGAAGATCGATGAGGAGATTACCTCGTTTAATTTTTTGCCCGGCACAAAGGCCTGGATTCAACCTATGACCGACGCAAAATCCGGATGGAATCAGGACCAGCCTTCGTATGAGCAGCATTACAAACAAGGAATCGAGCTGGACAAACTGCCTGCCAACAAAGCAGGCTGGGTTTTCCCGGCGCTGTTTAATTATGACAAATACTGGATGCTGATTACAGAGACCGCCGGTGACAGAAACTATTGCGGCTGCCGACTCGTCTCGGCGAAGGCCGAAGCCGGAGCGAGATTAAAACACGAGCAAGACAGTGGCACAAGCCATCTTGACGATAACGAGTTTTTCATTGGTTTCCCTCAAGAGCTGGAAATCTATCCCGGCGGGCCATGCTATCCAGAATCCACTCTACCCTGGCATACGCCGTGGAGGATAATAGCTATAGGAGATAGTTTGAAAACCATTGTGGAATCAACGTTGGGAACCGACCTGGCAAAGCCATCCAAACTAAAGGATACATCGTTTATTAAGCCGGGTAGGGCTTCCTGGAGCTGGATTATATTGAAGGACGGTTCGATGGTGTACGATGTTCAGAAACGTTTTATTGAGCTTGCCACCGATATGAATTGGCAGTATTGCCTCGTTGATGCGGGCTGGGATACCAAAATAGGCTACGACAAGATTAAGGAGCTTTCTGAATACGCCCAAAGCAAAGGCGTCGGGCTTCTTTTGTGGTATAACTCGGCAGGCACGTGGAATACAGTTCCCTATCATCCAAGAAGTAAGCTGCTGACGCACGAAGACCGCCTCAAAGAATTCGGCAGACTAAAAGAAATGGGAATAAAAGGCGTAAAAGTAGATTTCTTTGGCGGCGACGGCCAATCCATGATGGCCTATTACCAGGATATTTTTGAAGATGCCGCACAGTTCGGCCTGATGGTTAATTGCCACGGCTGTACAATACCAAGAGGTTGGCATCGAACTTATCCGAACTTAGTGACGATGGAAGCGATAAGAGGCTTTGAGTTTGTGACTTTCGAACAGGCCAACGCCGACCTTGAACCCACTCATTCCTGCGTGGTGCCGTTTGTTCGAAATGTCTTCGATCCGATGGATTTTACACCTGTTTGTTTTGGTGAGGTACCCAATATAAAGCGGATTACAACAAACGGTTTTGAGTTAGCGGTGTCGGTGATTTTCCTTTCAGGCGTACAACACTTTGCTCAGACGCCTGAAAGCGTGGCAGCGGTACCAGATTATGTTAGGGATTTTATGAGAGAGGTTCCTACTCGCTGGGATGATACGCGTTTTATAGACGGATTTCCCGGAAAATTTGTTGTCATCGCCCGCAAATCGAAAGATACCTGGTATGTTGCCGGCATAAATGGTGAGAATATCGAAAAGAGTATCAACATTGAGCTTTCTTTCCTTAAAGATACAAAAACTGGAATACTTATCACCGATGGTGCAGATAATCGCTCATTCGACATGCAGAAGATAACCCTTACGCCGGGGACACCATTGGCAATTACAATGAAAGGAAACGGAGGTTTTGTTATAGAATTAGGAATATCGGTCTAAGAGCCCGAGGGGCTAGGTTTTTCTACGTTTAGCCAATCCGCCTTGGGCGGAACGGATAACAATGAAAGGGCTGTAGATATGAAAGCCATTAAATTTGTCTTGAGAAAAAGTGAAAAGTTTGGATTTATTTTGGTAGTTGCGATGGCAGCAACCGGCTGCCTCGGTGGGCAGAAAACAATCCAGGCTGATAAAAATGTTACAGAGCTTGCACTAAACGAGGTTGAGTCGGCCATCGTGGAGGGAAACAATAAATTTGCCATAGACCTTTACGACAAGCTTAAAACGGGAGAAGGGAATCTTTTCTTTTCGCCATACAGTATCTCCACGGCTTTGGCTATGACCTACGCCGGGGCGCAGGGCCAAACAGAGTCGCAGATGACAAGAGTGTTACATTTTCCGACGCTATCCAGCGAAACAACAACCAGCACATCGGTCAAGAGCCTGAGGGGCAGTGGGAGAAAAACGCAATTTCATTCTGCGTTTGGCGCAATTGTGAAGGATTTGAACACAAGAGGCCGAAAAGGCGGCTATGAGCTTACCGTTGCAAACGCTTTGTGGGGCCAGAAGGACTACGGATTTCTTAAGGAATTTTTAGAGCTTATCAAAACCAACTATGATGGGCAGCTTAACGAAGTCGACTTTGTTGAGGCTACAGAAACCGCTCGCAAGACAATCAACGCCTGGGTAGAAAAAAAGACAAATAACAAGATAAAAGAGCTGATTAAGCCAGGCGTGCTTGACGCGATGACTCGGCTGGTTCTGACTAATGCTATCTACTTTAAGGGTAATTGGGCGGCGCAATTCAAAAAGGACCAAACAAGGAATGCACCCTTTACTTTGTTGAACCGTGACAAAGTAGAAGTGCCGATGATGAACCAGACGGAGCAGTTTCCGTACATGGAAACCGAAAATTTCCAAGTTCTTGAGCTACCATACGTGGATAATGAGCTATCTATGATTATCTTTCTTCCGAAAAAAACTGGTGGCCTTAAAGAGTTTGAGCAAGGACTTACTCTGAACAACCTGTCACAGTGGTTGAGCAAACTGAAAAAACGCGAAGTTATAGTTTCTATTCCGAAGTTCAAGATGACCAGCCAGTTCAGTCTGGCCTCGCTGCTGAAATCGATGGGAATGACGGACGCTTTCGATTCGAAGGCCGCGGATTTTTCAGGAATGACCGGTAGAAAAGACCTTTGCATTTCGGCGGTTATTCACAAAGCCTATGTTGACGTGAACGAGGAAGGTACCGAAGCAGCCGCAGCAACCGCAGTAACGATGAAGCTAACATCGGTCGGACCAAGCCGGACACCGGTTTTTCGGGCCGACCATCCGTTTCTATTTTTGATTCGTGATAACCATTCCGAAAGCATCTTATTCATAGGCCGAGCGATGAATCCTAAAGCACAGCTATAAAGTGAATCCTGGTACGATCGGAATTCCAAACGAAGAACACGAAGAGAGCGAAAAATGCTAGCCACTATCGTTATTAGCAGTACATTACAATTAGACTACTCGTTAATTGTCGTTTTGTGTGGTTAACACTGTTTTTAAAGAAAGTTAATCATTTTGTAATGCTATTTCTCCGAAAATTTTCTCTAACTCCTTAATATACTTTTGTGTTGTTTGCTTCCGGCCAATGTCGGACTTTTTGATGAAAGATAAAATGTTCAATATTTTTTCTTCTTTCTTTTCGTCAATCAGATTAAAGTCGATCACTTTTGAATCATTGAGATCGTTAGGTTCAAATTTCTGCAGACCGCCTCCATATTCCCGTCGGTTATCTTGGAATACTTCGCGGGCTATATTAGTAATCAGATATGCAAAGATTAGATTGGCTTTGCCATGATAAAACATGTTCAGGTAAAAACAGTGGAAAGTGGTTAAGTTTCTTACTCCGGCTTCGTTACGGACGAACTTTAAGCCTTTTCGATTGAAAACACCTACCCAGATCGGAGCTGGCGGTCGGTTTTCCTGGGCATACCATGGATTTCGGTGACTTGTAAGGTACTTTTTGTGAATGCCTTTTTCTTCTCCTAGTTGCAGATATTTTTTTACGTTTTCATTTCGGGTTCCCACTGCGTCTAGCAGATATGCACGTTTATTTTTCTCAACAAGTTTTTCAAAGTCTTTTTCATTGAAAAACAATCCATTCGCATGGGTTGACTTTGTGATACATGGAAGCAAATTCTTGTCCGGTATCTTATATAAATCTATTTTCTCTTTATTAAAGGTGAAATAATCATTGGATCCCGTAGCAATACCCCTAGAAATATTACCTATTTGCGTTAGTGGGATAAGATTGCGATATTTATGACTATTTGTTTCCTGATAATAAGCTCGCCATTTTCTGGTGGCTTCCATTTTCAAAAACGGCACTTTTGTTCCAATTTTGAGCTCGTGGTCTTTTGTGATTTTAGCTGATAAATCCTCTAGTTCATTAATGCTGTGAATGGTTATAAACTCGATAGAACAATGTCGGTGTTTTTTGTCGAACAGCAAAATACATGAGGTGGTTATCACATCTTCAAATGGGTTGCTGTTAAAATCAAATAATATTACATACCTTAAGGATTTTTCATTGATTAAGTATTGCTTGACGTATTCACCGTAGTTGGAGTTGAGAAATTCTGAAGGTATGATATAAGTCATACGTCCGTCTTCTTTTAATTCACTCAAAGATTTTAGCAGGAAAAGTGTGTAAAGATTTGTTAGTCCACTTAAATGAATTTTTAAATTATTTTTCACAACCTCTATGATGATGTCTTTATTATCATAGTTCTGAAACCTCATATAAGGAGGATTGCATATCACACCGTCGTATTTCACCCCCCAGCCGCTAGTCATGTAATCTTTACAATAAAGAGTTACATTATCCCTGCCCGTCAGCTTTTTTATGGAATCGTTACAAATCATAAGAATATGCTTGTCAATATCAAATGCATCTATCCTTGCATTTTCAGATATTTCTAAAATACTTTTTATAAAAACACCCATTCCTGTTGCTGGGTCGAGGACTTTTTTAGATTCCCCCGGTCGCAAAATCCATTGCGCCATAAAACGGGCGATTGGAGTAGGGGTAAAAAACTGCCCCAGTTCTTTTTTACGGGCCATTTGCTCTTTTTTGTATTCTTTTTGGAGGACTATAGTTTTCATTGAATGCCCAGTATGCCTTTGAAATTATCCATATCAAGTAATGCTTCCCCGCCACTGAAGGTGACATGGAACAGCAAACGTCCTCTGGCAAGTTCTCTCATTCTACTTCTGTGTTCTGGCATTACAACTTTATGAGCTAATTCAACACCTTCTTTGATACTGATCTTCGTTGTAGTTTTGTTTTGGTTTTTTGTGTCGGCTTCCACGAAAAATATATTGCCTTCATTTTTACTGTTTCCTAGTATTTCCAGGATAGATTGAAAAGAAATGCCATACACTTTATCAAAGAACACCTGAAAATAAAAATGTGGGACATTGTATGTTTGTATCCATTTATAAACTACTTTGATGTCTTCTACTTTAGGTGTAAAACTTAGAAAATCTCGCTTTTGATATTCACTAAGGCAGCTTTTTAGTTTTTTTAACAATTCGCTTGTTTCAGTAAGTCTCTGGTTTGCCCGCCAGCCAGGTACTTTGAAGCTGATAAAATCTATGCAGTCTTTGTTGATACTGCTCACAAGCTCTTTCCACTTACCTTTACTGTCAAGAACATCCGAATATACCGACAACAGTTTTTCCTTGTATGCTAAAATTTCATGTGTAAGTTGATCGTTTTTGCATTTCATAGCATCATCATATTTATCCAGTAAAAACGAGCTTGAACGAACTTCTATTCCGGCAATAGCATGTGGAATGATATTAGACAGTTTGTCCTGAGAAAATCTGCTTATTTCATAATGCCAATTTGGATCGTAATCTGCTTGCCGAAAAAGGAGTAGATCAGGTCTTTTGCCTATGTTGTCAAGTTCGTCTTGATATGCTTCGTAAAATTTTTCAAATCCTTCTTCTCCTGCAACTATGTCATCAGATTTGCCGTATTGAACTGCAACAAATCCATCGATGTAGTTGTTAACTGCTGTTTTAACCAGATCTTCAGCCCAGTCTCCTTGTTCACGATTCGTCAAAAACTCCGAAAATGCCTGCGTCGGCGGCCGACTTCTTTTCAGCGCAACTTTAAAATTTACAATCGTTTCAGGAATACGGTGAATTAGATTAGTTATAACCTGCTTGTATTCCATAAATTACTGGCAACCTCTGAGATAACTTTAATATGAGAAAAGTAATTCTAATAACCAGATACCTTCAGCGTCAAAGAAAAAATGAATTCAATTGGCGATGTCAAACCAATGATAAAGCTTTTTCCACCTGGCGAAGGTCTTCAGTCTTCAAACTCTCCCATGTCTTGCTTTCTGAAGTCATTTGTAAGTTCCTTTCCTGATATTTTGTATACTATCCATAATCTGATCCCAATGCGCATTCATATCAGCGAGTTTCTTTTGGCCTAACTTAGTCAGCTTAAAGTATTTTCTTGGTGGGCCGTCCTGCGAAGCTTCTGAATGGCTTGCCACCAGGCCGTCCGTTTGCAGGCGAGCGAGGATAGCATAGATATTGCCTTCACGCATTTTCAATCCCTTGATTTCTCTGAGGGTCTGGACCATATCGTAGCCGTGATATCGGCTATGACGTAGAAGGTTTAGAATGACGATATCCAGCAGACCTTTGCGAAGCTGAGTTTGCCAATTATTCAGATTCAAGATTTATCTCTCTTTCATATTCAAAAAATATTTAAGGAAAACTTTGTTTACAGTATACTGTATAGCAGTATAGTAACAGCCAAGTCCAAATCTATGATTTTTTAAAGATTTTTTGTAACCGTTCGCGGGGGGAAAACCGGTGTTTAGGGTTTTTTGCGAGGCAGTCTCCTTTTTGCTTTTTCCTGCCCCCTGTGCTTTCTTGCGAAAGCAAGAAGGGGGGAGGCAGGCGAAAGCAAGAACAGCAGTGGATGCCCGTCCTCCGCAGTAGCAGAGCTATGCTACTCTGCGTAGTGCCTACTCCGCCAATACTACTCTGCGAAGCAGCGCTTCCACCCTCCGTCCGCCTCGGCGGACTACGGAGGACGGATCGCTGCGAAGTACGAGAGCAGCTGCGAAGGCCATAAGCTCGCTACGTAGCTTGAGTTTACTCGGTATAGGCCCCAATTACTTTGTGTGCCTTAGATTCGCTCAAGGCCAAGTATGCGCTATGCTCAGTTTAGTTACTGTGAAGTCACTATGCCGCAACAGTTTGCTCTTTAATCACGGAAGAAGCGGCCTTGATGATTCCTGCTATATCGGAAAGATTCGAAGGTATGATAATTGTGTTGTTAGTCTTGGCCGATTTTCCGAATTCGTTAAGATACTGCTCAGCAATTAAAAGCACCAACCCTATTATGAACCATATCAATTCGGGCTTTAGGTACTCTTTAAGCGTTTCCATCTCGTCTCCCTTCATTTTATAGCAACTTACATTTTATTCTTTCTGGTTTGCGTCAAAATCCATTTTGCAATTGTCTCAAGTGCAACCGGAGAGATAGT
>CAZVWH010000039.1:0-12199 GCA_964631175.1 uncultured Pirellulales bacterium
CAGGTCACTGCTACCACACAAAAGGGCAGAAATACCAAAGGCGAAGGATATCCGCTGCAAGTATCTGAATTATTAGCTGTCTTGCCGGGTGCGATTTATGTCGAGCGATGTGCCTTAAGCGGCCCGGCTCAAATCCGCAAATCCAAGAAAGCTGTTAAACATGCGTTTGAGCTACAGGCTAACGGAGCTGAGGGTCTATCACTGGTTGAGCTGCTCAGTCCCTGCCCAACTTATTGGCGAATGAGTCCAGCTAAAGCGATGGAATGGATCGAAAAAGAAATGACAAAACCTTTCCCACTGGGAAAATTAAAAGGGTAAGATTGCAATTGGTTAAATGGTGAATGGTTATTGGTTAAATAATACATTCAACAACCAGTTACCAATAACCAGTTACCAACTTATGCAGGATATGAAAAACGAGTTATACGAGGAAGTCATAATCGCCGGCTTTGGCGGACAGGGAATTATATTAGCCGGCAAACTGCTGGCGCAGATGGCTATGAATGTCAGCAAAGAGGTAACTTTCATGCCCTCCTACGGAGCAGAGGTTCGCGGCGGAACAGCTAACTGTATGGTTATTATTGCCGAAAGAAAAATCGCATGTCCCGTGGTCGGCAGACCAAATTCACTAATCGTAATGAACAAGGCATCACTAAATAAATTCGTCCCACGTCTCAAAAAAGGCGGACTGCTGGTAATGAACAGTTCTCTGATTGACAGTGTTCCGCAATTAGACGAGACAATCGAGGTAATCGCAGTACCCGCTGATGAATTGGCAGTTCAGTTAGGCAACCAGAAGGCTGCAAATATGGTAGCCTTAGGTGCATATCTGCAAAAGCGCGGACATCTCACTGTTGACGCTGCCGTGCAGGCACTGCCTTATGTCCTCGCTGAAAGATACCATAAAACAATACCGGTCAACACCTCGGCCCTGCGCCGAGGTGCCGAATTTGCATTACACAACTGCTACTCTGTGAAGTAGCTCCCGCTCTGCGTAGCCGCTTGCTACTTTACGTAGCACGAGTCAGTAACAGCTTAGAACAATTCAAAAACCAAAATAGCTGCAAAAAAGTCAAAACAAGCTTGACATACACCACGTATAATAGTAAAATGCCTCCCGACTTGACGGATCCTTCCAGAATAACTAAACTGCCTGGCTGTGGGCAATAGCAAAAAAAAGCCAATAATAGGCATCTTAGGCGGTATAGCTTCAGGCAAAAGCACAGTGGCAGCCGGATTCGCCAAACTGGGCTGTAAGGTAATCGATGCCGATAAAATTGTTCACGAGCTACTCCAAAAAACGGCTGTAAAGGAAAAAATAGTCGGTCTTTTTGGCAATGCTATCTTAGATTCGGCAGGGAAAATCAACCACAAAAAATTGGCTGATATCGTTTTTACCAGCTCCGAGAAGCTCTTATCGCTGAATAAAGTAATTCATCCCCTCGTTTTGGAGCGGACTGAGCAGCTTATAAAGCAATATAACCGTCAGAGCCGGATTAAGGCGATTGTGCTGGATATGCCCTTATTAATAGAGGTTGGTTGGGCTGACCGATGCGATAGGCTGATTTTTATCGATTGCCAGAACCAGCTAAGAATAAATCGAGCAAAACAAATAAACCGTCTTGATGAAAATCAAATAAAAATCAGAGAAAATTTTCAAATTTCTATGGACAACAAGGCTTGCATCGCCGATAATGTAATTGATAACAATTCGGACTTCCAGGCACTGGTCAGGCAAGTCGCTGATGTCTTCTCTTATATTGTGAATAAATAAGTAGTAACGATTTATTACAGATAGCGTATATCAATGGTGTTAATTTTTCAGGTGTAGGTTTTACTTTTACGATTCAAAGCCCAAACCCTACTGAATCCTTCGAGAAGATTGTTTAACTAAATCAAAACCTCGCTTCTGCAAGGGTGACAACAAATCTTTGCAAAAGTAAAAGGAGTAATCATGGCTAAAGCTACTGCAAAAAATGAAAAGACTACTATCAAAAGACGTAAAACTTCAAAGAAAAAAACTGTTGTAGAAGAACAAGTTGCAGTCAAACAAGCACAGCAAGAAGAGCCGCAGAGCGAGCCGGTTGCGGTTACAGTTGAAAAGACCGCCGACATCCAGGCTGCCGAGGATGAAGAAAAGAGAAAATTAGAAGAAGAAGAATCCACCCATGCCAAATACGAGCGGATTAAAAAAGGCGAGCTGTACTTGACGGACTTGCAAAAATTAACAGTAGCCGAACTGCACGAGATTGCCAAGAAAGAGGGCATCACAGAATACAGCGCCCTTAAGAAACAGGACCTGATTTTCAGAATTCTCAAAGAGCGGATTCGCCAAAACGGCCTAATGTACGGCGAAGGTGTGCTGGAAGTGCTGCCGGATGGTTATGGATTTTTGCGAAATCCGGATTATAACTACTTATCATCGTCTGACGATATCTATGTCTCACCATCTCAAATTAGACGCTTTGGCTTGCGCACGGGAAACACAGTGTCAGGACAAATACGGCCGCCAAAAGACTCTGAGAAGTACTTTGCCCTTCTGCGGGTCGAAGCGATTAACTATGAAAACCCCGATAACCTTGCGGATAAGGTGGTATTTAGCGATTTAACACCGTTGCATCCGGAGGACCGTTTTATACTTGAGACCACAACGGAAGAACTCAATATGCGGATCATTGATTTGGTAACGCCGGTGGGCAAAGGTCAGCGTGGGCTGATAGTTGCTGCGCCGCGAACCGGCAAGACAATCCTCTTGCAAAAAATGGCAAATTCTATCAGTATAAACCATCCTGATGTAAAACTGATAGTGCTGCTGATCGACGAGCGGCCTGAAGAAGTCACGGAAATGGAGCGCAAAACTGCTGAAGATGTCGAAGTTATAAGCTCAACCTTTGATGAACCGGCTGCACGTCACTGCCAGGTAGCGGAAGTGGTAAGCGAAAAAGCAAAGCGAATGGTCGAGTATGGCCAAGATGTAGTGATACTATTGGACTCAATAACCCGCCTTGCCCGTGCCTATAACAACGAGACACCACACTCGGGCAGAATCCTTACCGGTGGTGTTGATGCCGGTGCTATGCAGATGCCCAAGAAATTTTTCGGTGCGGCAAGAAATGTTGAATTCGGCGGTTCGCTGAGTATTTTTGCAACCGCCTTGATTGACACGGGTTCAAAAATGGACGAGGTCATTTTCGAAGAGTTTAAGGCCACCGGAAATATGGAATTGCATCTCGACAGGCGGCTGGTTGACAGAAGGGTTTGGCCCTCTATAGATATCAGCCGAAGTGGAACCAGAAGGGAAGAGCTGCTGCTCGACCCGAAAGAGCTTGAGCTTGTATATCGGCTTCGAAGAGTCCTTAGCGAATTGAATCCCGTTGAGGCAATCGAACTGCTCAAAGGTAGATTAACCAAGACCCGCACCAACGCAGAGTTTCTGATGACAATGAACCTTGCTTAGGATATGCTCGTTTCTCGATTCCCGATGCTCGACGAGGATCAAGTATCGGGCATCAAGTAACATATCTTATTTGCTTTACTTCGCTGGCTGTTTTTATTAAGATAATATTCCGGCTATCATACTTTGCCGGAATTTTTTATAAGCGACTATATGAATCACACAAATTATGAGCGAGAAACTTTCTAAAGTTTATGAGCCTAAAATAATAGAGAAATTGGCAACGGATGTCTGGTTTGCTCATGCGTACTTTCACGCTGATTCCACAAGCAACAAGCAAAGGTCATATACAATCGTAATCCCACCACCCAATGTTACGGCACCTCTTCATCTTGGCCATGCGTTAAATAATACATTACAGGACATCCTAATCCGTCTGCACCGAATGCGACAATACAACACACTTTGGATGCCCGGCACTGACCATGCCGGCATCGCCACCCAAACGGTAGTCGAAAAACGAATATTGTCGGAAGAGGGAAAACGCCGAACGGATTTCCCACGGGATGAATTTGTCGCCCGCATACAAGCCTGGAAGGACGAATACGAAGCCACAATCATCAATCAACTAAAGGCGATGGGCTGCTCCTGCGATTGGGAGCGAACAAGATTCACGATGGATCAACTCTGCGCAAAAGCTGTTCGGGCCGCGTTTTTTAAGCTCTTCAAGGACGGACTAATCTATCGCGGCAAACGCCTTGTCAACTGGGACCCGGCTACACAAACGGTACTGGCCGACGACGAAGTGGAGCATGAAACCGTGCAGGGACATTTCTGGTATCTGAAATACCCACTGGTTGAGCCAGTGGAAATCAAAGGCAAAAGGCTTGAATACGTTACCGTCGCCACGACTCGGCCGGAAACGATGCTTGGTGATACCGCCGTCGCCATGAATCCCGCTGACCGGCGTGCCCAATATCTGCTCGGTAAGAAAGTTCGGCTTCCCATCGTTGGCCGGATTATCCCAATAATCGCCGATGAGCACGTTGTTTTACCTGACCCTAATAGTGAGGATGAAAAGGCAAAATTTTCCACCGGCTTTTTGAAGGTAACGCCCGCACACGACCCGGACGACTGGGAGATTGGTCAAAGGCATAATCTCGACGTAATCAACGTTTTGGCACTGGATGGCTCAATCAGCGATAAGTTCGGCTGGTCGGACTGGAACGAGATTAAAAATACCGACGTAGAGAACCTGATCGGTATGGACCGTTTCGAAGCGCGGAAAGCGATTGTGGAATGGTTCCGGCAGGGGAATTTACTCGAGGATGTCCGCGAATACACACACGAGGTAGGACACAGCTACCGAAGTCACGTACCTATTGAGCCATATCTTTCCGACCAGTGGTATATCGCTGTAAAAAAACCTATTGAACACTTGAAGGCAAAATTTGGCGAAGGTC
Source organism: uncultured Pirellulales bacterium (assembly GCA_964631175.1). Taxonomy (GTDB): domain Bacteria; phylum Planctomycetota; class Phycisphaerae; order Sedimentisphaerales; family Anaerobacaceae; genus CAZVWH01. The sequence goes on from CAZVWH010000039.1 coordinate 4,858, forward strand.
TTATCGAGGGAACTGATGTGCCGGTGAACTCACTTGCCGGTTTGGCTCTTAAACCTCTGCTCGACGGACGACTGAGGTTTATACCGCAACGCTATGCGAAAACCTATCAATCCTGGCTTGAAAATCTGCGTGATTGGCCAATCAGCCGACAACTCTGGTGGGGACACAGAATACCAATATGGTATTGTCAAAAATGCGAAAAAACAACTTCCCTTCGGCTTGGTTCGACTTCGCTCACCACAGGTCGCTCAGGACAAGCCGGACTGGAAGATCCGACAAGCTGTGAAAAGTGCGGCAGCGATAGTTTAGTCCAAGATCCAGATGTTCTCGATACCTGGTTCAGCTCGGCATTGTGGCCGTTTAGCACAATGGGCTGGCCGGAAGGGACGCCGGAACTTAAGAAATTCTATCCAGGCGACGTACTCTGCACGGCACGCGAAATCATCACTCTCTGGGTTTCGCGTATGGTAATGATGGGGCAATACTGTGTCGGAGATATTCCCTTTAGTGATGTGTATATCCATGCGATGATTCAGGACGGCGAAGGACGTAAAATGTCCAAAAGCCTCGGTAATGGAATTGACCCGCTGGTAGCGATTAACAGTCATGGAGCCGATGCGATGCGGTTCACGCTGACCAATATGACCACAGAAACGCAGGATATTCGTATGCCTGTGGTCCAAATGAGACTACCAGATGGCCGGGTAGAAAATACCTCACCAAAGTTTGATATCGGTCGAAATTTTTGCAATAAACTCTGGAACGCCTCACGATTTACCTTGATGAACCTTGAGGGCATTGACCCGGCTGAATTCGATCCTGAAAAAATGGATATTACCGATAGATGGATTCTTTCACGACTTGCTAAAACAGTCGCTGAGACCAGCAAATTTTTAGATGAATACAAATTCAGTGAGCCATTGGCACAGCTTTACAAATTCTTCTGGAACGATTTTTGTGACTGGTATCTGGAATGGATAAAGCTGAGAATGCAGGACCAGCAGCAAAAGCCAATCGCCCAGAATGTCCTTGCTTTTGTATTAGATCAAATTTTGCGTTTATTGCATCCATTCGTGCCGTTTATCACTGAAGGAATATTCCAAAAGCTAAACGAAATTGCGCCAGCTCGACAACTACAGGGGCTCGTTGAAATAGAAAAATCCGATGCTTTAGTAGTTGCACAATGGCCTGAAGGGCTTGATGTCCTCATTAATAAAGACATTGAAAAGCAAATTTCTGATGTCCAAACGCCGGTTAGAACATACAGGGACATAAAAAACAAATACAACATCCCCAACTCTGTAAAAGTATCAGCTTCAGCAAGCGTGTCGGCTAATGTTCTTAAAATCTTAGCTGCCAATTCAGACCTTATCTGTTATCTGGCAGGTCTAAAGGACTTTAATACTGGAGTAGATGTCCCAAAACCTGCCAAGGCTGCTGTTTCGGTAGTAGATGGAATGTCATTTTATATGCATGATGTAATAGATGTCGAAGCCGAACGAACTCGGCTGGAAAAAGAAAAACAGGAAGCAGAAAAAGCCAAAAAAACCGTTAAGGCCAAATTAGCAAATAAAAACTTTGTAACCAAAGCCAAACCGGAAGTGGTAGCCCGAGCCAGAGAAATACTGTCTGAGCTGACAGAGCAATTGGTGACTATTGAAAAGCATCTTTCGGACTTGGACTGAATACAAGGAAGGTGGTACAGAGATGTACATAGAAGTTGAGTTATCACGAATAATCATTAATGAGACATCCGACCAGCAGATAATCGTTTTAAAAGAGCGTCACGGCCAGCGTGGATTTCCCATTATCATTGGGATCGTTGAAATTTTTGCAATCGATCGCCGATTAAAGGGTATTAAGGCGCCCCGTCCGATGACGCATGATTTGCTGGACAGCGTAATTGAAAACCTCGGCGCCAGGGTAGAAAAAATAGTTATAAATGACCTGCGCAACCATACCTTTTATGCACGAATACACCTGAGCTTAAACGGAAGAACGGTTGAAATTGACTCTCGCCCATCTGATGCAATTGCATTAGGAGCAGCGTCAAATATTCCTATTTACGTAGCCGATCACGTATTTGAGAAAACAACCGAGTGAAATTGCATTCCAATTTATCAAGTGCCTTTGGAAGATCGTCGGTCAAGAGCCCGAGGGGCAAAGAAGGTCGAGATCATCAACAGACCAACGCCAATACAAAGCAGGCTGTCTGCAACATTGAATGCAGGCCAATGTTTGCCCGGCCAATAAACAACATCGATGAAATCACGCACTAAGCCATCATTAAATATTCTATCGTAAAGATTCCCACAAATTCCTGCAGCGAGAAAGGCCAGTGCAACGTTAACCAACTTTTGCCGGATTCCGCTGAGAAAAAAAACCACTAAAATTACTACCAATGCAGCGATCGATACCACCACTAACAAGTAAGAGCGTCCTGCGGCGATTCCAAATGCAGCGCCGGGATTTACTGTTCTGACTAACTGTAAAAAACCATCTATAATGGAAACACTATTACCCGGTTTCTGTCCCAGCCAGTTAAATACAGCGCTTTTGCTCCACAAATCCAGCGCTAAACCAATCACTGCTATCGGCCAGAATATAAGATGTTCCTTCAAGCCCGGCAGTATGGAAAGTCGGCGGTTTGTTATGTTATTCTTTGAACTCTGCCCGGCACATTTTTCTTCTCTACCTAATACTGTCACGCTAAAAATCCAGTCAAACTGTTGGGTTTAATTACTTCGTATGTTTTCTGATTAGTTCAAGCAGCATCTCACGACCAGTTTGATTTTACTACTTCGTTTAACCTCTCGATGGCCATTTCGTTTTTGCCAAGCTCACTTAACATCACAGCGCCGACATATAGGTCGATGACCTGCTGCTCTTTATGGCATCCAACAGAAAAGAGCAGGCTTTTAATCGCCCTGTTTAGCAAAACAAAAAACAGCTCTATTTTTCCAATCGGCCATGAGTATGCTTCTTCGATAAAAAATAGTGTCACGATTGTCTTCTTAGACAATTACAGGCATTTTAATCGTTAAAAATTATACCATTGTAACTATAGGTGTCAAAAACTTTTAGCGGCCCGGCATCCTTGTATTCGTGCCAAATGTTTGACATGTTTATGGCTACTTTATATCATAACTCTTAATTTGATTGAAACGTTGGGCATAGACGAGGCGATGTCTCGTCTATGTTGCTTTTGCTTGAAAGGTTTCCTTGTTTTATGACTAAACGAAAAACAGTTTTGGAAAACAAGCCGTTTGTGCTAATTATCCGTGACGGATGGGGCTATAATCCAAACCCGGCTGAGGACGCATACAATGCCATCAAATGTGCTAACACTGCCGTAGATGATATGCTGATGGCAGAATTCCCAAACTGCCTTATTCATACCAGCGGCCAAGATGTAGGCCTTCCCAATGGGACGATGGGCAATAGCGAGGTCGGACATCAAAATATCGGAGCCGGCAGAATTGTTCCGCAGGAGTCTGTAAGAATAAGCAGAGCCATTCGAGACGGGTCATTTTTCGAAAATAAGGAATTCCTGAATTTAATTAAATCCATAAAGAGCCATAATGGAAAGATGCACGTCATGGGCCTATGCAGTGATATTGGCGTGCATTCGCTGTTAAATCATTTGTATGGATTGCTTGAGCTGGCCAAAAGAAATAATGTAAAAGAGGTTTTCATCCATGCCTTTACTGATGGTCGAGACTCACCACCGGATAGCGGAGCGGGATACATAGAGCAAATAGAAGCTAAGACAAAGGAAATAGGTTTGGGAAAAATCGCAAGTGTTTCCGGCAGATTCTATGCGATGGACCGTGACAGCCGATGGAACCGCGTTCAAAAAGCATTCGAATGCATTCGAATCGGTAAAGGAGTAAAAGCAGCCAGCGCGGCTGAGGCCGTGGCTAAAAGCTACGAAAAAGGCGTGACTGACGAATTTATAGAACCAACCTGCATTGTAAATAGTGATAACGAGCCGATAGCTACAGTCAGTGACGGTGACGGAGTAGTATTTTTTAATTTCCGCGGCGACAGACCTCGTGAAATTACCAGAGCACTCGTTGAGCCAAACTTTAAGGAGTTTCCACGAACAACCAAGCCTGATTTGTATTACGTTTGCCTGACAGAATATGATGCGACGATACCGACTCCGGTGGCGTTCCCAAAACCGCCGAAGATGAAGAATATTCTGGGTGCTTATTGGAGCTCTTTAGGACTGAAACAATTTCGTTGCGCCGAGACGGAAAAATATGCTCACGTTACCTTCTTCTTTAACGACTACACCGAAAAGCCGTTCCGTGGCGAAGACAGACAAATTGTACCCTCACCGAGAGTTAAAACATACGATTTGAAGCCTGAGATGAGCGCATATGAGGTTTGTGATGTTGTTCTAAACAGACTCGACTCAAATAAATACGATGTGGTAACGGTTAATTTTGCCAATCCGGATATGGTCGGCCATACCGGCATACTTTCTGCCGCGATCAAAGCGGCTGAGGTAGTCGATGAATGTGTCGGCAGAATTCTGGAAAAAGTAAAAAGTATGGGCGGAGCGGCAATAGTTACTGCCGACCATGGCAATTTCGAAAAGATGATAGATGAAGGCCCCGATGATCCACATACTGCCCATACCATCGGCGATGTGCCGTTGATTGTATTTGATGAACGATTCAAAGATAGAAAGCTGCGAGAAGGCGGTAGATTAGCCGACATAGGACCTACGCTATTGGAAATGATGGGCCTGCCCAAACCGGAAGAAATGACCGGGCAGAGCCTGCTTCTGCACTGACAATATAAAAAGAATTTCAATTTATGTCTTGGTTAACCCTGCGATCACATCGCAGGATTCTCTATCTATTTTACGCTCCAGCCTGGCGAGGCCTTCTTTACTACTTCGTAGTGAGTCTGTCGAATCCACTGGAATTCCACAAAGAAATGGGTACAATAAGACATCTATGGGACAGATAAAAGTACTCGACCAGAATATGATAAATATGATTGCAGCCGGTGAGGTAATCGAACGGCCTGCCAGCGTGGTCAAGGAACTTATGGAAAATAGCATCGATGCCGGTGCAACAAAAATAATCGTCACCATCGAAGACGGCGGCAGAAAACTAATATCGGTAGCTGATAACGGCTGTGGAATGGATGCCGAAGACTTAGACAAAGCATTTGAACCGCATACCACCAGCAAGATCAAAACCAGCAAAGACCTTTACAGAATATCAACTCTCGGCTTTAGAGGCGAGGCCTTAGCCAGCATCGCCTCGGTAGCGCAAGTCAGGGCTGTGAGCAGACCAAGTGTAGAAGACAGAGGACAGCCTGTCCGGCGTAGCCTTGGCGAAGACGGAAGGACAGAGGACAGAGCCCCGAACGTAAGTGAGGGGATAAACGAGGAACAACGGACGCAATACGAAATACGCAATACAAAATACGAAACCGGAGCAAACTGCATTGAAATTGATTGTGGAAGCAAAGGCAGTGTCAGCCCAGCCAGCGCAGACGTAGGCACTACAATCCAGGTCAGAGACCTTTTCTATAAACTGCCTGCGAGACGCAAGTTCCTTAGAACCGCTAACACCGAAATGGGTCATATCGCCGAGCAATTTACACGCATGACATTGGCAAACAGCAACTTAGATATGACGCTTAGACATAACGGCAGAGAGGTCTATCGCTTAGCGAGTGAACAAGGCCATCGCCAGCGGATAGCAGAATTATTCTCATCTGAGATTTCCGAAAACCTGATTGAAACCGAAAGCAACGAAAAGGGAATACATATTTCTGCCTTGTTAGGCTCACCGAATATTTCAAGAACAAATAATAAATTTCAGTATGTATTTTTAAACGGGCGGTTCATCCGCGATAAGTTCGTCTCGCACGCAATCAAAGAGGCTTATCGAGGCCACCTTGAGCCGGATAGGTTTCCCGTCGCCTTTGTATTTATTCAGATGCCTTACGAAGACTATGATGTTAACGTTCACCCCACAAAAATTGAGGTGCGTTTCTATAATGCAAACCTCGTTCATTCTCAGATACTTGGATGTCTGAGGGAAAAACTCTTGGGAACAGACCTTAACACACCAGCGAAGCTGCCAACGACTGCCCATACAGAAACAGAATATGGCTTTAGAGCAGGTCATAGAAGCCAAAAGATTACGGACGCTATGGCTGAATTTTTCAGAAAGCACAAGCCTGTCCAAACGCAACAGCAAGCTGGATTTCGACAACAATTTTCAGGCACAGTAGATGATATCTCCAGCGAAAAATCCACGCAATACGCAATACCCGATACGCACTACGACATAAAATTCCTGCAGATACATGACAGCTACATCATCGAGCAAACCGATGACGGATTTCTTATTATCGATCAGCATGCACTTCATGAACGGATACTATATGAGAGATTGCACGACCGAATACGAAACAGCAAACTTGAATCGCAGAGACTGCTGATACCTGAAAGTCTCGAAGTGACAGATGCTCAGGCCGATGTGATTAAAACAAATGCTGAGCTGATTGAGAAATTAGGGATCGAGCTTGTACCATTTGGACCGCGAGTTTATGCTATACAGGCGTTTCCCACCCTATTGGCAAGAGCGGAAATAGTGGATTTTGTTCGTGATTTAATAGATTTGCTATCTGACAAAGGTGTGAGCTCTGAACCGGAAAGGCTGCTTGACGAGGTTTTAAATATGGCTGCGTGCAAAGCGGCCATCAAGGCCGGCCAAAAACTGAATGACTCTGAAATAAAACAACTGCTTGCAGACAGACAACGCGTCGAATATTCCGGTCGATGTCCTCATGGCAGACCTACTACAATAAAATTTTCATTAAGCGACTTGGAAAAACAGTTTAAGAGAACCTGATGAACAAGTGGTTATGGCTGTTATTGACAATCTTGTGCCTTGTGGGCGGTGGACTTCTTATAATCACCATGCTTTCAGATCAAGGCTCAAACGCAGCTACTCAACCAACGCAGGTTAACAGGATTGTCTCTCTTGCTCCAAACCTTACAGAAATCCTCTTTGAATTAGGGCTGGGCGAAAAAGTTGTAGCTGTTTCAAATGATAGTGACTATCCTGCGAAGGCAGCTAAAAAAAATAAGTTGGGAACATTCTGGCAGCCCAATACCGAAGCCATTATAGCAGCCAAGCCGGACCTGGTTGTTACGCTGTGGTTTGAGCAGCAAAAATCGGTGGCAGAAGCCATGAAACGTTTAGGCTACCGGGTTCTAACGCTCAAAATCGAGAGTATTGAAGAACTTTTAGCTGCAATTGAAGGTATTGGTGCCTCCACGGATACCCAAAACCGTGCTGAACAA
>CAZVWH010000039.1:12299-23793 GCA_964631175.1 uncultured Pirellulales bacterium
GAGAGGTTTTGGAGCAGATGGGAGGCGCTACCCGCTGTCAAAAATGGAAGAATTCACGTTATCAATCCGAATACTACTTTGAGGCTGGGCCCAAGATTATGTGAGGGATTAGAGCTGATCACCTATTGTTTGCACCCCAAAATTTATAAACGGGAACAAGAAACTTTGCAAAGTATCAGGTAAACCGGTGGGCCAAGTTCTAACTGCAAAAAGTCTGGTAATCAAAGTCTTGCTCTGCCTGGCGGCACTGACAGTGATAATGGGGTTGTGCACTTTGGTTGGCACGCAAAAAGTTTCTTTGAAAAGAGTGCTTGCTGGTCCCGGCAGTTCGCCGGGTGAGAACATCGATTACGAAATCCTTATTTGTATCAGACTGCCGCGAGTGCTCCTGGCTGCATTGGTGGGGGCGGCTCTTGCTTGTTCAGGTGTCGTACTACAGGCTATATTGCGGAATCCACTGGCTGATCCATACATCCTCGGAATCTCCAGCGGCGCCGGTCTGGGCGTAATGACAGCGGCTATTTCAGGAATAAGCTGGAGCTTCTTAGGTGGCTCGCCAATAGGGTTTTTTGCGTTTGCCGGGGCGATGGTGACCGTCTGGCTGGTCTGGTACATCGGACATTTGACAGGTAAATCACAGGTAACAAGCCTGCTGCTTGCAGGCGTAGTAGTCAACGCTTTTTTCTCTGCAATAATAATGTTCTTAACATCTATAGCGAAAAGCGAACAAGTAGTTTCAACAATATTCTGGCTAATGGGCAATATAACGGGAAAAAATTTATCAGTTTTGTTTGTAAGCGCAGGCTGTATTCTAACAGGGATAATTGTCTTATTTACGATTAGCCACCGGTTAAACGTCCTTGCTCTGGGGCAGGCGGAGGCAAAGGGACTAGGTGTAGATGTGGCAAGAACGAGGATAATCGCATTTGCTTTTGCTGCTTTAATAACTGCTATCTCCGTTAGCCTAAGCGGGCTAATCGGATTTGTGGGTCTTATCATACCGCATGGAGTCCGTCTTGCATTTGGGCCTGACCACCGTCAATTGTTGCCTCTTAGTGCAATAATCGGAGCCGCATTTTTAATCATAGCTGACACAATCGCCCGTATAATCGTTGCGCCCGCACAATTGCCTGTAGGTGTCATAACCGCCATCGCCGGCGGGCCGTTCTTTCTGATTTTGTTAGCCAGATACAGTAGAAAAGTTAGCTGGTTAAAATGAAAGCCATTATAGAAGTTAAAAATTTGAGTTTTAGCTATACGTCGCAATCCGCAGTCCTAGGGACTCCTTACGGAGGACGCCTTCCGGCGCAACCTATCTTAAAACATATAACTTTTAAAGTAATTCAAAGCCGATTTCTGGCCATAGCCGGCCCGAACGGAGTAGGCAAAACAACGCTGATAAACTTGCTATGTGGACAGCTCAGAGCACAAGCCGGTTCCATAATAATTGACACCGCACATATAGAGTCATATTCAGTTGGAAGACTCGCCCAAAAAGTCGCTGTTGTACGTCAGGAATTTGTGCCGATTTTCGATTTTACGGTCGCGGAGGTTGTTTCGATGGGAAGAACACCCTATCTGGGCACATTTGGATTTGAGGGTAAAACAGATAGAGCAGTAGTTAACGAAGCGCTTGAGGCGACCGACACAGCCCAATTTGCTTTGCGACCGCTTGGAAGCCTAAGCGGCGGCGAACGACAACGGGTTTTTATCGCAAGGGCGATCGCTCAAAACACCGCAATTTTGCTCTTAGATGAACCGACAAGCTTTCTGGATTTAAAACATCAGGTTGGCATATATGACCTGCTCAAGGAAATGCAACTTGAAAAAGGTAAAACAATCGTGGCTATAACGCACGACGTTAATATGGCAGCCCAGTACGCAGATGAAATTCTCCTTTTGGGAGCTGATAATAGCTATTATATCGGCAAAACCAAAGATACCTTCAAACCGGAGCAAATTGAAAAAGTGTTTGGTGTTAGAGTCTTCACCTGCAACATCAAGCAGGAATCTTTCTTCCTACCTTTGGGTAAATTTGCAAAAGCCTCCACGCATATCAAAAGCAAGTTAAATAGTAAACAAGAGAAATGACCTTAGCGGGAGCGTCGATTATAAGTCCTTATTTTTCAAGTTCTTAGAGTAGAAGACGCAAGTTTGCCTGTATAATTTGGTATTGCCGGCTGCGCTATCCAGCTTTTACAATTCCATTTAAGAGAAAATAAGTATTGTATATAACACATTCATATATGTTACAATAATAGCCTTATTGAATGTATTAGAATAGATGATTCTTAGATGGATAAACAAGTGGCACAAAGACGTAAAAAAAAGATATCCAAAGATAAAGCAAGCTCGGTCGGCGCAAGGAAAAATCGCTTAAGTGCCACCAATATTAAGCACTTCAAACAACTGCTTTTAGAAAAGCGCAGAGAGATACTGAACAACGTAAATGAGATTGAGGATGAAGCATTAAAGAAATCCCGGCTGGATGCTAGCGGAGACCTATCGAGTATGCCGATACACATGGCTGATCTGGGCACTGATAACTATGAGCAGGAGTTTGTCTTGGGATTGATGGATAGCGAAAGAAAGCTGATACGCGAGATAGATGATGCTCTGCAGCGTATGGAGGAGGGAACTTACGGCGTATGCGAAGGTACCGGCAAGCCCATACTAAAAGCTCGACTTGAAGCTCAACCCTGGGCCAGATATTGCGTTCAATATGCTCGGATGTTAGAGCAAGGTATTGAAAGAGAGGAAGAATAATTGGGGGGAATCGTCGGTCTAAGAGCCCGAGGGGCTAAGTATATACAAAGCAAGATAGGCTAAGAGCGCTTTGCAAGAGATAAATAAAGCTAACAGCGGCTTGCATCCCTGCCATCACTAAACAGGAATGCTAAACTAAGAGAGAGGTCATGCTGAGCAGCTTCTAAGCTTATCAAGGTTGCATTACTGTTTATTCAAATTTATACGCTTCATACAAAATAAATGTGCTTTGTCTGTATATTTGGTTTTATTACAAGACCGGAACTAATAATTGCAGATATATTCCACCAATTCCCCTCTTCGATTCTTCGACCTATTGGTGGATTATTTGGCAACAGCGCACATATTTTTTGAGATCGTTAATGGCCAGCAGATATGCGTCTCATTTTACCCGCCTTCGCAGAAAGCCACCCCTGCAGCTTCTTGCGAAGCAAGAGCGGGGGTGGATGCCTGTCCTCCGTAGTCCCTAAGGGACGGAGGATGGAAATGCGAGCGGGTATCCACCATAGCTTTAGCGTAGGCGGATGTGCTTCGGCGGATTACGCCGAAGATGGAGGTGCCACGGGCTACGCCCGTGGGGCTCCACACTCAAAGCAATAGGGTAATATTTCAACATGAAACGTAGATGTCCGGTTTGTAACAAAGTTGTAGCACAATCCAAAACAGCAAAATTCTTTCCTTTTTGCTCCCGACAATGCAAGCTTGTGGATTTGGGTACCTGGCTGGATGGAGAGTACAAGATGTTTTCTAAACTTCAGTCACATGAGGCCAAAGAATCGCCTGATAGCTTTTTTGAGAAGTCCTCAGGGTAAGAATTAAGCACAATATTTGAGAATAAAATATTATAAAAATTGTTGAAACCGACCGATAATAAGCTATATATATTTGTGTTTGTTCTCCACAAAAAATCAATATCAATTGCAGTTTTATGAAAGGAAATAAAATGGCTGATGAGAAGGAATCCTCGGGTTTGTTCAATAGTATTCTCTTTTCGAAAGTATTCCAGACTTTCCGAATGGCCATTCAGCCAAGCAAAATGATGATAGCTTTTCTAGCGGTAGCTGCTATATGTGTGGCCGGCTGGCTCATGGACTTTAATAAAACAGTAATTACGACACCAAATACACAAGGCCACGAAACAGAATTACATATTTATTTGACTACTCCAGACCTGCTACAATCATACATTGAAAATGCTAAAGAAAACGGTGACCATAGAGGCGTATTTTCCACGCTTTGGCATTTCGGAGCAATGAAGTTTCACGGTGCACTATATTCGCTCTTCAGGTTAAATATCCAAGGAGTGGCTGAAAATGTCATTGACTGTTTTAAAGCGTTAATCTGGGCCTTTAAATACCATTATATTTATAGCATCATTGTTGCTGTGATAACGCTCGTCGTGATGTCAGTAGCCGGTGGGGCTATCTGCCGAATTGCAGCGCTGCAGTTTGCACGGGATGAAAAACCTGGTTTGACCGAGGCATTGCGCTTTAGCACAAAAAAATTCACGAGTTTCTTCACCGTGCCTTTAGCACTGGTGGGGATAATTATCTTCATCGGCTTTTTCATATTTCTTTTAGGACTGGTAGGCAACATTCCTTGGGCCGGCAAGCCTATAATGGTCATATTTTTGCTGTTGGCACTGATTGCCGGCGGATTAATTACGATTGTCTTAATCGGAACAGTTGCAGGATTTAACCTGATGTTTCCAGCCGTGGCATACGATAATTCAGATTGTTTCGACGCGATAAGTCGTTCTTTCAGTTATGTATTTGCAAAACCGTGGAGAATGGGCTTTTATACGGTTATAGCCGCGATCTACGGCGCAATTTGTTATATTTTTGTGCGGTTTTTCGCCTTTGTGCTGCTCTGGGTTACCAACTCGTCTTTGCGATTAGGCATCTTGGGCGATAATAGCAAGCTCACAGAAATCTGGCAAGACGATCCAACGTTTACTCAACTGGTCGTTCAACCGAATTGGCCAACACTTACCGGATTGGAATCTTTCGCAGCTTTCCTCGTATATCTGTTACTATTAGCCATCGTTGTATTAGTAATTGCCTTTATAGTAAGCTTTTATTTTTCCGCCAATACAATAATCTATTCTCTTATGCGTAAGGCAGTTGACAATACCGCTTTAGAGGATGTTTATGTAACTTCTGAGCAAGGCGGTCCTAGGGACTCCTTACGGAGAACTGAGCCAACTACGACCGAGCCGGAATCGGTCGAGAGCCCGAGGGGCAAAGATCAGTCAGAGTCGGGGACAGAACCAGAAGCCCAATCGCAATCGGAGCCGAAAGAACAGCCGGATTCATCGTCTTCGACGGATTAATCAAATAAGCTTTCCATTGCTCATACTCCAAAATACAGGAGTTTACCTGCCTGACTTCGGCGAGCTCAGTCGAGCCGTGGCGGGATAGCTAACAGTAGAGACATGATTGCGGACTCGTTAGGCAGCTCTCAGCCCTTCGACTATGCCCAGGGCGGTGAGCCTGTCGAACCGCAACCATACCAGCCAAAGGTTGAAGTTTGCCAAAAATGGCTAAACAAAGATTACAGAAGGTCTTAGCTGCGGCTGGTCTGAGCTCTCGTAGAAAATGCGAAGAGTTAATACTCAGTGGGGTCGTGCAGGTAAATCGTAAGGTGGTAGATAAACTGCCGGCTTTTGTTGACCCACAAAAGGATATCATAACTGTAAATAACAAAAAGATTCAGTCGGAAAAAAAAGTTTATTTTCTTTTAAACAAGCCCAAAGGTGTTATTTGCACTAATTCAGACCCTTCAGGCAGGAAAAGAGCAATAGATTTTATCCCCGCTCGCCAACGTTTATTTTGTATTGGCAGACTCGATGCCGATACAACAGGGATAATTATTCTTACGAACGACAGTGAGCTGGCAAATATATTAACACACCCAAGATATCAAGTACCTAAAACCTATGTGGCTATGGTTAAAGGCCAAATTAGCAGCGAGATGGTGGAGAAGCTCAAAAATGGCATCTGGCTGGCGGTTCGACAGGCTCACCGCCCTGAGCATAGTCGAAGGGCTAAAGGCAAAACTGCCAGAGCATCAGTAAAGGTATTGAAACGCAGCTATAAAGAATCGTTAGTCGAAATTACTATTCGGCAAGGCCTGAACCGACAGATCCGCAGAATGTTGGCTAAAGTGTCTCTGCCTGTAAGAACACTTAAGAGAACGCGTATCGGCAATATCACCGCACGCGGCCTGGGCATAGGTAAATTTAGAGCACTAACCAAAGCTGAAATCGCTTACCTGAAAAGAAAGCAAATCGGTCGAGAGCCCGAGGGGCAAGGTAATGAAACGTAAGACTCCCTCCAGGAAAAAAGTATCTAAAAAACGGAGAACAAGGCAGCATAAACCGGCAGAGAAAACAGCCATCTCCGGAATCTCTGAGAAGGGGAAAAAACAAAAGTTTGCTAAAGAAGTGTCACGCAAGCCGATAACAGGTTGGCGGCTGTGGCTGTTTCGGATCGTTGCTTTTACCATTATTCCGGTTCTTTTGCTGTTGTTGCTTGAGATTGCCTTACGCGTAATCGGCTACGGTTTTCCCACGACCACAACCATCAAATCCGCCAAAGGCGGACGAACCTATTACTGTAATAATGCCAAATTTGCCTGGCGATTCTTTCCTCCTAACATCGCCCGGGAAGCCGACCCGTTTGCTTTTCCTGCAATCAAATCAAACAATACATACCGAATCTTTGTGGTTGGAGCTTCCGCTGCGGCTGGTACACCTGATGGCTCATTTTGCTTCGGACGAATTCTACAGGTGATGCTACGTCAACAGTACCAACAGGCAAATTTCGAGATTATTACCATCGCGATGCCGGCTATCAATTCCCATGTTGTGTTGCAGATCGCAAAGGATTGTGCCCATCACCAGCCTGACTTATTTATCGTTTACTTAGGCAACAATGAGGTAGTCGGCCCATACGGGGCAGGAACCGTCTTTGCTCCGCTTTCGGCCAGCCTACCTTTCATTCGTTTTGACATGGCACTTAAAGCCACGAAGATCGGACAGATGCTAACGAATCTGTTTGGATTGGTAAGTGCCAAAAAGGACATTCCGAAGATATGGCGAGGGCTGGAAATGTTCTTCGAAAAGCAAATACGGGCTGATGATCCCCATCTACAGACTGTTTATCAGCATTTCCAACGAAACCTCGAAGATCTTAATCGCGTTGCCCATAAAAGTAACACTAAGATAATCTTTTGTACCGTGGGCAGCAATTTGAAGGACTCTCCTCCCTTTGCTTCACTGCATAGGCTGGACTTAACCGAGACAGAGCTGAAAAACTGGAACGATATTTATAGGCAAGGGATGGAATATGAATCGGCAGGTGATTTTGCCAGGGCGGTAGAACAGTATTTAGCAGCCACCGAGATTGATGACCACTACGCTGAACTGCAGTTTCGTCTGGGGCGTTGTTTCTGGGCATTGGGTCAATATGAAAAGGCTCGTGAAAAATTCATCCAAGCACGTGATTTAGACACGCTCAGGTTTCGCGCCGATACACAGATAAATCAGATTATTAGAGACGTTGCAAATAACAAAGAAGCTATAGATACCTACTTCGTAGATACCGCAAAAGTTTTTGAAAAGAACAGCCCACACGAAACACCGGGAGAAGAACTATTCTATGAGCACGTTCACATGAATTTCACCGGCAATTATCTTCTGGCCAAGACAGTTTTCGAGCGGGTCCAGGAGATACTACCGGCTCAGATAAAACGTTATAAGGCGAAACAATCCGCCATAGGCGGACCCGCCGAACAAGAGTGTGCGCGATATTTAGCATACACAGATTGGGACCGAAAAAGAATTGCCGATCAGGTTCTTAACCTCTATATAAAGCGAGCACCGTTTACTAACCAGCTCTACCATGACCAGCGGGTCAGTCAAATGGAGCAAAAACTCAATGCTCTTAAAACAAATCTATCTGCGAAGGTCCTTAATGAAGTTCAAGCTCAGCATCGCTGGGCGATTCAGCAAAGTCCCTCGGACTGGTGGCTGCATTGGAAATACGGCGAATTATTGGAAGAGCTGGGCAGCTCCAGCGCCGCTGCCGAGCAGTACCGTTCGGTTCTGAATTTTGTGCCGCATCGCTACGAGGCGTATGCCAAATTGGGGCTTTTATCCGGCAAGCAGGGAAACTTAGATGCAGCTATCAGAAATAATTTAGAGGCCGTACGAATCAATCCCATCTATGCCGATGCGTATTTCAATTTAGGATTTGCACATCAACTCCAGGGCAATCTCGAAAAGTCTATTGAATATTATTCTAAAGCGATTCGGTGCAGGCCGGATTATGCGCAGGCTTACAACAATCTGGCGGTAGTGCTGTTCCAGCAGGGTAAAATCGGCAAAGCAGAGCAAACCTATCGCAATGGCTTGAAATTCGTGCCGGATGATTTGGATCTGCACCACAATTTGGGCATTATGTTAAAACAGCAAGGACGCAGAAACGAGGCTATAAAAGAGCTTCGCGCCGCATTACAGATAGACCCTAATTCCGTTAAGACACATAAAGTGCTAAGGGCTATCCTGAAAAAACATGATTGAAAGGAGCCCAAATGTGTGCCAGATGGAGAAAAATATCTAAAAGGTATTCTAAGATAAACATCAAAGGGCACAAAAGCAAAAAGCGCCGCTCAGCAAACAAAACGATTGTTTCAGCAGCTTCTATGGGTCGAGACAAACGCAAAGATACCGGAGAATTACAACGCAAGCGAATAACCGGCTGGCGTCTCTGGCTGTTTCGCGTTATTGCACTTACCGTTATTCCAGCTTTGCTATTTTTGCTGCTGGAGCTAGGCTTGCGCATAATCGGTTACGGTTATCCTGCTAATGCGATAATCAGGTGTGAGGAAAACGGCAAGGTGTTTTATTGCGACAATGTCAAGTTCTGCTGGCGGTTTTTTCCGAAAGAAATTGCCCGAGAATTTGGTCCATTTAGGTTTTCCGCGAGCAAATCAGAAAAGACTTATCGAATTTTTGTCTTAGGCGCATCTGCAGCTCAAGGTGAGCCGGACGGGGCCTACGGTTTTGGACGTGTCCTGCAGGTAATGTTGCAGGATAGGTGTCCGGGGATAAATTTTGAAGTTATCATAGCTGCAACGGCAGCAATTAATTCACATGTGGTTGTAGAAATAGCAAAAGACTGTGCGCGGCACGAACCAGATTTATTCATTGTGTATCTCGGTAACAATGAAGTCACCGGCCCGTACGGAGCAGGTACAGTCTTTGCACCACTTTCGCCAAGCTTGTCTATTATCCGCATGGGCATTGCTGTTAGGGCTACGAGGTTGGGACAACTGCTAACGAGTCTTGCCGAATGGGTTGGCACCCAAAAAGGTAGGCCAACGGCCTGGCGTGGATTAGAGATGTTCCTCGAGAAACAAATACGTGCTGATGACCAGCATTTGGAGACAGTCTATCAGCATTTCCAAAGGAATCTGGAAGATGTTGTGCAGGTTGGCCGCAGGTCCGGAGCGAAGATAATTGTCTGTACTGTGGGCAGTAATCTTAAAGACAATCCGCCGTTTGCGTCTCTGCATAGGCCGGATTTAACCAAGCAAGACAAGGCGAAGTGGGATAATTTTTACGCCCAAGCAGTGGAGTATGAATCCGCAGCCAGCTTTGCCGAAGCGGTGAAACGCTATCTGACGGCTGCTGAAATAGATGACTCCTACGCAAACCTTCAGTTTCGCCTTGGCCGCTGCTTTTGGGCCCTGCAAGACTATGATGTCGCTAAGCGAAGGTACATAAAAGCACGTGAGCTGGATACACTGCGGTTCAGAGCCGACGGACGAATCAATGAAATCATCCGCAGTGTAGCAGATTCCTGGGCCGGCAAAGGTGTTTACCTGGCGGACGCTGTCAAGACATTCGAGATTAACAGCCCCCATGAAACTGCCGGTAATGAGCTGTTCTATGAGCATGTGCATTTGAATTTCAAGGGAAACTATCTGCTGGCTAAGACCACGCTTAAGAAGGTAGAAGAGCTGCTTGCACAGCGGGTAATAGTTCATCGAGCCGATAATACTTTACCGCTAACTCAGGCTGAGTGTGCCCAACGTTTAGCCTATACGGAGTGGGACAAGTATGTGATTGCCGATGAGGTTCTTAAAAGATTCATTAGGAATCCGCCGTTCACTAATCAACTATATCACGAAGAGCGAATAAGAATAATGGAGCAAGAGCAAAAAAACCTCAAGGCTAACTGCACTGCGGATGCACTTGAAAAAGTGGCTGCTCAATATCGTCAGGCAATTCAAAACAGCCCGCAGGATTTCTACCTAAGATGGAAATACGGCAGGCTTCTGGCCGAGGATTTGAAAGACTATAAGGCCGCAGCCGAACAGTTTAAGCTGGTACAAAGCTCCATACCGCATTCCTATGTAATGTACAACGCATTGGGCTCGGTATTGCAAGCAGCAGGTGATCTTGATGCAGCTATCGCTCATTATCTAACTGCGATACGAATAAAGCCCACCTGCGGCGATGCACATCATTATCTCGGATGGGCCTACCAAAAGCTGGGCAAAACCAAAAAGGCCAAGAAACACTATTCTAAAGCAACAAGATTCTGGCCTGATTGCATTGCTGCATACAATAATTTAGCCGATATACTCTATAGGCAGGGTAAAATCGACGAAGCAGTCGAAACATGTCATAAGGGTCTGGTGTTTACACCAGATAGCCCCCTTCTGCATTGTAGTCTTGGTTTTCTTTTATACAGGCAGGGGCATAGAGACACGGCAATCAAAGAGCTTTATAATTGTCTTGAGTTAGATCCTAATTTCGTCCAGGCACACGAAGTCCTTGAAACGATACTGAAAAAATCCTCAACGAAACAGAGCCCCCAGTGAAACTGGGGGCTAAATATCTTTTTATTTAGCCCCTCAATCCTTCGACCCTGCTCCCCTCGGCCTTGCTCGGGACAGGCAGGACAGGTTTATTGGGGGGTTTTTCCTGTAAGGATTTTTCACCTTAAAAAAGCGGGTAAATAAACGGTGCTATTGCCGTGCCGCCCAACAGTATCAGTAAACTCAAAAGCAGCAGTATAATTAGGATGGGTAGCAGCCACCACTTTTTATTGTGTTTAAGAAAAAACCAAAACTCCAAGAGCAGGGAAGGACGTTTCCCTTGGGCAGCCTTTTTGAACTCTCCGGATTTTCTCTCTTGTGCCTTTTTAGCCATTTACAATCTCCGGCTCTGTTAGAATTGATGGAAATAACGGTCAAGGTTATCCGGCGGGCGCCTTAGCAGCCAATAGCTGTCGGCGGAGGAATCAAACCGCCGTCTTAGCGGGTCGCGACCCAGCAAACGAAAAATAAGTCCAAGGGGCGTAAGCAGCAAAAAGTAAAAGCTCGCCAGCAATATGAAGCTCACCAACCAGCCAATCGGTAAGGCAGCCAGAATTAAACCAACATAAATTATCCTGGTTAATTTTTCCGAAATTACACTGCTCAGAAAGATAATAAAACCAATACCAATAATAATTATAATCCACTGGATGGTAAGACCCTTGAGTAAGTAAAGCAAAACAGATAAAACAGCCGATGCAATCAGGGCAATAATACCAAAATTGCGAAGCTCTTTGTAATTAGGACGCCAGTTTATTTCGACTAATGACATCTTAGCTCTTTGTGATCTGACCCCGAATTATGTACCAACCTTGATTAGAGAGTTATCCACGTTCTT
>CAZVWH010000040.1:0-23044 GCA_964631175.1 uncultured Pirellulales bacterium
CTACAGAACTGATAAAAATCGGCGCCAAATTGGTATCCGCTGTCGATCACGCAGTTCTTGCCAATTTTTACCCCATCGTCAATTACAACACCTGCACCTATCGCCACACCTTCCCCGCTCCGGCTCCCCCGTTCTTGCTTTCGCAATCACCGGGATGGCTTACGCCAGAAAGCACGGGGGCCGAGGCGAGTAGCTATCCGGACGTTCTGCCCGACACGCGGCCCTGAATTGGACTAAGACGTAAATGTGAAATGAGATGATCTGACCGCGCTCTGTGAGAATTAGCTTTTGGCAGGCGGGTAATAGTATGCTCATAATGAAGTTCGATCTATTTTATAAGATTTGCGATTTGCTTGAATTGGGGATGTTCGGCGGTTTTTAATAGCTCGAATAAAGCCATCTCCGTGCAACTGATTTTTACGCCTTCAGCGGCCATTCTGCTGATAGCTATGTTTTTATTTTCCTGCGTTCTCGACGAAACTGCATCGGCAATAACATTCACATAGTAGCCTTTCCGCAGTAATTCAGACGATGTTTGATAAATGCAGACATGAGCTTCTATACCGCAAAGTAAAACGCCTCGACGATTCAAGGCTCGTAATTTGGCGTTGAAGGTGTTCTCGCCACAGCAGCTAAAACCGGCCTTATCTATCGGCTCGCTATCAATCAGAAGTTCTGCTATTTCAGGGATTGTCGGACCGAGAGAATCTGGACACTGCTGGCACCATAGGGTTGGAATATCGAGTAGTTTAGCAGCTTTGATGAGGATTTGAATGTTTTTGAAGAGAGCCTGCTTATCATGCATCAGTTGTGCGAGCTTTCCCTGCACATCGACAACTATCAAGCAGCAGTTTTGCATTTCGAGCATTCCCTTGATCTCGCTGTCAAAATCTGAAGCACGAAAAACATTCTAATCGGAGAAATCCGAAATTCAACTTCCTTATTCGCCGCCCACAACAATAATTGTCAGGCTCGCCTCTGGTTTGTGCTCGGACGGCTTTACCATTTTCTCGGTCGTTTTACTCCCTCCTGTCAAAACCGGCTTAGGTATCTGCCATTGGCTGATCAAACCGACGTTCTTATCATCTATGGCAGTCAGAACTCGCCGTGCCGGCATAAGCCCAACCATATTATTCAAAACGGCAAATTCCTTGGCCATCTCAATAGACCTTTGAGGATTATCCTGACTGAGAACTTCAGCAGCCTGTTCAGCAGTAACCGCATCGACAACTATCGGCCTATTGAACTGTTCGGTATCAACGTATAATGTAGCTGAACCGAAACGCTGCCAGATATGCTGCAAATCAGCTAATAATAAGTCTAGGTCTTGCCGACTGCAATTGAGTGAATATAGTCTTTTATTTGCCTGATGTGTTATAGTAACACAATCGGAAAGGTCGTTATCCTCTATTGTCCTATTGACAAAAGCGTCAACTGCGACTAAGGCATCTGCTTTCAACTCAAGTCTGCCACTAAATCTCACGCCATAAGTTTCACTCGGCACTGGTTGGACCCTTGCCACTGTCGCCATCGGACCTTCGGCGACATTTTCAGGAGCAAGTATCGTATAAATTACCCCCCCTAAAACAGCTATTAAAGCAATCATAGCAGCAGCAGCCAAAAACCTGCGAACCAACAATTGCCTCATTCCTCTACGCTCTTGAACATAAAAATGCTGCTCAGCCGGTTTCGTGTCCACTGCCAACGAAGCTTTCACCCGCTCAATTATCTCTCGTGGAGCCTTAAGACGAGGTAAACAGCTAATCAACATTTTAGTCTTCTGTAACTGACGCAGCCGCTGGGCAA
The DNA here is from genome assembly GCA_964631175.1 of uncultured Pirellulales bacterium. Taxonomy (GTDB): domain Bacteria; phylum Planctomycetota; class Phycisphaerae; order Sedimentisphaerales; family Anaerobacaceae; genus CAZVWH01. Next base: position 1,807 of record CAZVWH010000040.1, read on the forward strand.
TCTGTGAGTTATATGCTATTAGTCGTTCCACCTCGGCCCGCTGAGCGTCTGTCAGCTCTTCGTCAATAAGACTGTTTAGCAATTCATCTATATTATGATCTGGCTGGTTCATTGTAACATGGCCTCCACAACTTCTCTCAGCCTGCTTCTGGCTCTGCTCAATCTGCTTCTAACTGTGCCCAACTTGATCTGCAGCACACCTGCGATTTGAGCATAATTCATGCCCTCAATATCCCGCAGGACAATTACCATTCTTTGATCATCGTCCATCTTCATCAATGATCGAACAGCAATCTCACACAGCTCTTTATTCTGGGCCACATTCGCCGGGTCAGGTGAGCTGTCATCGCTCAATAAATCCATCAATGCCTGCGCTGCCTTGCCGCTTCCATAGTCTTCGGAATCCAGGCTCCGCAGCCCTAATCTGGCACTTCTTTGACAATAATTCAAAGTCAGATTTACGGCTATTCTAAAGGCCCATGTATAAAAGCTGCTTTTGCTCTCGAATTTTGCTATGTTCTGTATTATTTTGACAAATGTATCCTGCGTAAGTTCCGCAGCATCATGTGGATTTGAGCACATTTTCAATATAACATTATAGATGCGATTCTGATATTTAAGTATGAGTCTTTCCATAGCCACAGAATCGCCCTGCCTACACCTCTCAACAAGCATAGCATCTGCAATATCGATCTGTGCCATTTCAGCATGCACGGCTTTTCCTCTTAATTAGACCAATTTCATTGCAAGAAGTTCCGATAAAAACCGCTTTTACCACTGAGAATCCGTCGCAATACTACAGGAAAACCGCCGACAAATAATTTATGATCCCCCAATAAATCCTTCGACCCGGCTCAGGACGGGCTGGGGGGCTAAATATTGTGTCTTATGCGGGATTTTCTACAGGATATAATCGCAGATTAACCCTCTCCGGTCAATACAAATCGTCACGGCAGACAAACATTAAAACATGTTAAATGTTTGGTAGGTTATGAAAAAATTTAATTTGTGCGTCTTAGGACAACCTCGGCTGAATGTCGTTTGCCGGTTGTGCACAGAAACGTCACATGCAATATACAATCTTCGTTACCAATCGGCTCGAAAGGCAAATTGAAATGATAGGCCCTCAAAAAATCCTGCCAGTATTTATTGTTTTGGGCCGCGTCGGTTAAATCAATATCCGGCCAAATGACAATTCTTTTTCCCTTCGCCTCAGATGAGCGCTGAATATACTCATATACCTCAAACCGAAATACTCCCGGTGACTTCATTTGACAACCAAATGGATCTAATAAGCTCACGTAAACACTTATCTCTGACGTTCCCTCAGAACCGGTGGGGCTAATAAATTCGGTTAAAGGCATAATCTCTATTTTTGCCGGAATGTAAGCAGCATGGATAGAAACATCTAAATCTACATTAGCCTCAGACGGTGGCTCAGCATCTAACTGAAGCTGCTCACAGCCGGTTTGGATTAAAACAAATACAAACAAAAATATCTGAAATATTATAGTTATCGCTTTCATAAGCTATAAATCCTCTTCAAGCATATGGCCGAGATAATATTTTTTCGTTCGTAAATAATCAATGTTGTACTTATTCGGCTTCGCCCTTAATGGTATCTGCTCTACAACTTTTATGCCATAAACCTCTAAGCGACTTATCTTCTTGGGATTGTTTGTTAAGATTCGTATCTTCCTCAAACCTAAATCGCGGCATATCTGAGCACCTATTCCATAATCCCGCCTATCCGGCATAAAACCGAGCTTTATGTTGGCATCAACTGTATTAAGCCCCTGCTCCTGCAGTTTATATGCACGGAGCTTGTTGGCAAGGCCGATGCCTCTGCCTTCCTGCCGAAGATAAATCAACGCTCCTTTGCCGGTCTTTTCAATCATCTTCATTGAATTTATCAGTTGATAACCACATTCACATCGCTGCGAATGAAACAAATCGCCCGTCATACATTCCGAATGCACCCTCACTAATACCGGCTCATCATGCTCAATGGGCATATTATTATCATCAAGGTCTCCCACACCGCCCTTGCACAGTGCAAGGTGTGGTTCAGAAGAAGTTATGCTTTCATAGCCGATCAGCTTGAATTCACCATAATCGGTAGGTAATTCTACGCACTCAACCCGTTTGATTTGTCTCTCACGCTGTAGCCTATACTCCACAAGCTTGGCAATAGAAACAATCTTGAGGTCATGCTTCCGGCAGAATTTCAGAAGCTCCGGCACTCGTGCCATGGTGCCATCTTCGTTCATAATTTCACAGATGACACCAGCCGGCTTTAGGTCTGCCAAACGCATCAAATCAACCGCTCCCTCAGTCTGCCCTGCCCGAACCAATACTCCACCTTTCCGGGCTCGCAGTGGAAATATGTGGCCCGGCCGATCAAGGTCACTCGGCTTGGCACCATCGGCAACTGCCACCTGAATCGTTCTGGCTCTGTCTGCTACGCTGATACCGGTCGTTATACCTTCAGCAGCATCGATACTGACAGTGAAAGCAACCTCAAATCTGGCAGTGTTTTCTATGGTCTGAGGGTACAGACCGAGTGAATCACATTTCTCAGGCGCCAGCGGCATACAAATAAGGCCTCGGCCGAACTTTGTCATAAAGTTAATAATCTCCGGCGTCACCTTCTCCGCAGCGCAGGCCAGGTCTCCTTCGTTTTCACGATCCTCATCATCGACAAGAACTATCATTTTGCCCTGCCGAAGGTCTTCCAGAATCTCCGGTATTTCACTAAACCCCATTAGAAATTTCCCTTTTTGCACCATATTTACAAGATTTTCATATGCCCCGTTATAGGATTTCTAACGGGGTAAATTGCACAGCCATATTTAATAAAAAATCCTAATATCTAAATTCGAAATCCTAAACAAACCTGTCCTGAGCGGAGTCGAAGGATTCAAATGACCTAAATTCAAAATCATAAACGTTTTGAACATTTGAAATTCGAATTTTGATATTATTTAGAATTTAGGATTTAGTGCTTAGAATTTTGAATTTCAGATTTCTCGTTCGGGTTCTGTTCATACTGTTCAATATAGCGACTTCCGTTACGAATGTAAATAAGGGTTGCCAAAATAGCGGTTCCCGCCGCGGCCCACCAGAGAGTCCGTAAGAACCATATCCAGCCTGGAACAACGCGGGAAATTTCCGGAGCAATAAGAATCGCCCCGACCATTACCAATTGTAAAGTATTAGCAATCTTACCAACCAGTACCGGAGCGACGTAAAGCTGAGCAGTAAGAAAATAAACAATGACGAATCCAAGTATCAATAACAGGTCTTTACCGATAATTAAAACCACAACCGTAGGAGGCAATAAGAAATCGTCGCTGACTCTGCCTTGCTGTGACGACAGCAATAGACACGCAGATATGATGAGTAATTTGTCCGCGACCGGGTCCAGAAAGGCACCGAGCCTTGTAATCTGTTTTTTCACGCGAGCCAGATAGCCGTCAAGGCCGTCACTGAGCGCCATAACCAAAAAAATGGCAAATGAAAGATATCGAATCGCATTTCGCATCGGCTCACTCAACATTGGTGAATTTATTTTTAACATAAAAATAACAAAAGGAACTACCAACAAAATCCTGAGTATCGTCATCCGATTGGCCCAGCTCAATGTCATAATAACCTTCCTGTAAACACTGCTTTTGTCTTCACGTCCTAAAAGCCCATGCCCTAAGGGCTAATTATAACAGATATTCATTTCAACTCCATAGCCGATATGCTAAAAACACCCAGGCAAATCTTCAACCGTGTTTCGTTTAGCGGTCGCGCTACTCGTTTCGTTAAATGCCGCAAGGCATGCTGCGCACGTATTACGTTAAACGCAAGCCTTCTCCGCTGTAGAGGCCTGCCTGCGCGTCCCGCCTGGCCAGAGTGTACGGCGGGCAGGAGCCGTTTCGGCGAAGGCAGGCTACGAAGGCCGGGCCGTGACGAGCTGCGCAATGGCGCAAGCCATGCTGTGCACCGCAACCGTGAAACGAATCCCGCTGGTTGCTAATTTACTTGCTGCAAATGACTACAACGATACAATCATAAAGAAATTTCTACCTATAAAAACTATCAATAAACAAAGAGCCTGGCATGACAAAAAAACTTGCGGTTGCATATTATAACCTTTCAATTATGCTTAACGCCGGCATACCGATGCTCAAGGCACTCGATACCACTATGGCGGGCTTAAAAGGAAACCTGAAAAAGGCCTTTTCAGCTTTAGCCAAGGGCGTCTCGGCTGGTGATAGCTTAGCTAAAACAATGAGAAAACATCCGTGGATATTTGCACCTATAGATGTGATGCTTGTGGAAGTGGCGGAAAAGTCGGGTAATCTGCCAAAATCTTTTAAACAACTGTCACAATGGTACGAATTCCGCAACAAGCTAAAACATATTATCATCTCCGGATTGATGCTGCCGCTTACAATTATTCTTATTGCTGCTTTCATCATTCCATTGCCCCGTTTGGTTCTGGGCCAGCTCAGTTTTTTTAAATATTTCTTCCGTGTATCAGGAACTTTAGCCATATTCTGCGTGCCGGCTGTAATAATCGTGGCAATCTTGCGCATAATGCCGAACAGAGGTATGCTTCGCAGAGTTTTTGACGCCTTCGTACTGAGAGTTCCTGGTTTAGGTCAGGCTGTACGGCAGCTTGGGATTAGCCGATACTGTCGAACATTCAATTTACTCTACCAGGCGGGTATTCCGATTACTCAATGTGCACAAAAAGCGTCCGAGGCAACAGGCAATTGCTTTATAGCAGACCTGCTCAAAGGCGGTGCCAAGAGTGCACAGGCCGGAAAGATGGTTTTTGAAGGATTCTCCCGCAAGCTGCCGGCTGACTTTCTTAATCTTTGGCAAGTTGGTGAAGAAACCGGTGAATTAGACAAAACCATTCAACGTATTGCTAATAACAGCAGCGAGACTGCCGAGTGGCTGTTCGTGGAGTTTTGCCGGTGGCTGGTGCGGCTGATTTATTTTCTTATTTGTGCTTTTTTGGCAATAACAGTCCTAATGATGGCTCTTTCTGTTTACGGTGGAGGTTATGGAACGTTTATGTAAAACCGCGGATTAAATATTAAGAAATCAACCTAATTTATTTACCCATTGCCGACACAATGATATAATCACCCGGTTTTATTAAGGACAGGGTAAATGGCTGTACTGAATGTCAATATCGACCATGTTGCTACGGTCAGGCAGGCTCGGCTGACCGATGAGCCGGACCCTGTCTGGGCGGCGGTCGAGTGCGAGCTGGCAGGGGCGAACGGAATCACCATTCACCTGCGTCAGGACAGACGCCATATTTGCGACCGTGACGTTCGACTGCTAAAAGAAACCGTTGCCTGCAAACTCAACCTCGAAATGTGTATGGCTGAACCCATAGTCAAAATCGCTGAAGATATTAAACCCGACCAGGTGACGTTGGTTCCTGAAAAAAGGGCTGAGCTTACCACCGAAGGTGGACTGGATTGCGCAAAGCAAAAAAAACGCCTTGCCGAAGTTGTCAAAAGAATGCACAAAAAAGGTATCTTAGTGAGCACCTTTATCGCACCGCAGAAAGAGCAGATAATCGCTTCGGCTCAGACCGGCTGCGATGCGGTCGAGCTGCATACCGGCATGTACGCAAATGCAAAAAAAGAAAAAGAGATTGAAAAAAGATTATCCGATCTGGAAAATGCCAAAACCTTAGCGATGGAAAATAATCTAATAGTGCATGCAGGGCACGGTCTAACATATCGCAATATCACCCCCGTAGCACGCATCAAGGGAATTTGCGAGTTCAATATCGGCCACAGCATTATAGCACGGGCGGTATTTGTCGGCATAAGGCAGGCAACCGCGCAGATGATAGAGTTGATAAACAAAAGTAAGCAAAAGTAGGGTGGACACCGCCCACCATTTTTTTATCGGTGTGCAATGCACACCCTACAAAGGAGCTTGAAAATGTTTACAGGAGCAATGGTAGCGCTCGTTACACCTTTTCAGGATGGTGAAGTTGATTGGGAAACACTCGATGAGCTGATAGATTTCCAGATGGAAAACGGTATAGACGCGATAGTACCTGTGGGTACCACGGGCGAATGTCCAACGCTAAGCCACGAAGAGCACAAAAAAGTCAATGAAAGAATAGTCAAAGCCGTTGGTGGAAATGTTCCTGTAATTGCCGGTGCCGGCTCGAACAGCACGGCAGAGGCTATCGAACTAACGGCATTCGCAAAAAAAGTTGGTGCCGACGCTACCTTACAGGTCTGCCCATACTATAACAAGCCTACACAGGAAGGTTTTTATCAGCATTTCAAAGCGATTGCAGAGGAAGTTAACCTGCCTATAGTGCTTTATAATATTCCAGGCCGATGCGGAGCCGGCTTGACACCTGATACGATTGCCCGCTTAGCTGAGCTTGAAAATATCGTTGCTATCAAAGAAGCGACCGGAAGTCTCGACCAGGCCAGTGAAATCGCTGCCCGCTGCGATATAACCATTATCTCGGGGGATGACTCGATGACACTGCCACTTGCTGCTGTGGGAGGTAAGGGCGTCATCAGCGTCGTGGCAAACATAGTGCCGGCGGACGTTAAAGCGATGACCGATTTAATCCTCCAGGGAGATTTTGTCTCAGCCCTTAAATGGCACAAAAAGCTGTTTGCACTGAGCAAAGGTATGCTTACCTTAGCCACGAATCCCATACCTGTCAAGGCAGCAATGGCCATGCTGAATATGATGTCGGAGGAGCTGCGCCTTCCGATGACGCCGTTGGAAGATAGCAAGAAAGAAATCTTGCGGCAAACTCTCCAGGAATACGGCCTGCTTTAGAAACTTATGTCTCATCGCCTTCTTCCTTATGGGCGAGATGGCTGCCGCCGACTTGATGGGGGGTAATTCCGCTGCCTGGCCATAACCTGCTGGCGTGTAACCATCTGTCCGGGCCACTTTGAGCCGGTACGCACCATAATGAGATTAGGCAGAACGAAAAACAATCGACGCATGCTCGACCGACTGAAATTGTGCTCACCGATAAGAGTCAGGTTTGCAAGCGAATCAAGCTGCTCAAGATACTCCAAGCCTCGAGCAGTGAGCCGACCACCATAAATATTGAGCATATCAAGCCTTTTCATGTTCACAAGGTTTCTAAGTCCTTCGTCGGTAATACTCGGCCCACCGACGGTCAAATGCTCCATATTCGTCAGATCTGCAAGGTAAGCCATACCCCGATCACTAATACCCATCGGTTTGTTTACAGAAGAGATGATCTGAAACCACCTAAGCTGAGTAAGTTTCGACAAACAAGCCAGGTCCTGATCACGTATCACATCACCATGGTGTGGCGTGCCTATAGAAAGCTTCTCAAGACTTTTCAGACCTGATATATCCAAACCTGAATAATCCTGTTTGACACCGTGCAAATTAAGCTCCCTCAGATTCGGCAGTTCGTTAAGGCATGATAATCCGGCAATTGTTATATTAGCCTCAAATACATCCAGATTCCGTAGCGACTTTAGGACAGTCAGCTTTGCCAACCCCTTATTTGTTACATTGGAACAGCCAAATAGCCACAGGTTCTTTATATTAGTCAGCTTCGCGATGTAGTCCAGTCCGGCGTCGGTGATACCGATGCTTCCAATTGTAAGCTCTTCGAGCGACTGTAGCTTTGCCAGCTCAGCAACGCCCCTATCAGTATAGTAATCCTTGTCCATATTTGGATTGACATAGTGTGCCCTCGCAATCCTAAGGTGCCTCAGATTCTTTAATTCGCCCAGATAGGCTAATCCCTTATCACTGATGCCTTTGTCAGGTAAATCCAGGTATTCGAGTGACTCGATTTGACAAAGATGGTAAAGGCCTTCGTCAGTTACCTTGGAGTTTTTAATGTCGAGCTTTCTAAGAGAAGGAAGTTGTTTAAGACAGACAATACCCTCATCAGTTATTGCCTCCACCCAGTGCAGACTCAGATTCTCAAGAGTCTTAATCTGGGCAAGATGCACAAGGGCTGCATCCGTCAAGTGCGGAAGGTGTCCCGCGTCCAGAATCCGCAGCGATGGAATATTTTTGAGATGTACCATACCTGCATCTGTAAAGTTCTTTCCGGAAAGCATCAGACATCGCAGCCGTGGCAGTTTCGCCAGATGCGCAAGGCCTGCATTGGTCATACGACCCTGGCCAAGAGTCAGCTCTTCGAGAGACAAATTAGCTAAGTGCGCTAAGCCGGCATTTGTGATTCGGCTTAGCCCTAAATACAATCCCTTTAGTGACTGAATTTGAGCTATCTCAGCCAGCTCTTCGTCTGTTAGCTTCATGGACAGCGACAGTCGTTCAAGAGATTTCAACCCGCGAAGGTATTTAATCCCTTTGGTTGATATGACCGTATCATCAATATGTAAAATCCTCAGTCCCGTCAGATGAGCAATATGTGGCATTATCCTATCATTTGGCTTTGGTGCGGGCGGTGGTGGACGGTATATAGCCAGTTTGTAAAGGTCATTGGGGTCAAGCTCGGAAAGAGGCGACAAATCACGCTTACCGGATTGGCTGACAATAAGTGCAAGCTGCATCCCGGCAGGTATAGTAACATCGCCCTTTGCCTGTCCAAAGGACTTCCACTCTGTGCCGTTCTCTGTACCGAAGAAAGAGCTTTGGATTTGCCTTTTGACGCCTTCATCCTGGATAAGAAGATTCCCCAATGAGCGGTCCTCTGGAAAACGAATAACTCGTTCTTCTCTCGGTGACTGAGCCTGAGATTCAACAGGACGGCTTGGCTCAGGTTTTTTCTGCTCAACTGCTTCGGAAAAGGCCGGCAAAGTGATTGCAGACATATAAACTAAAATCAGAAAGCAAACTTGTCTTAAAAACTTATTCATAATTAATAATCCGCAGTCTTCAAAAAAATTTAGTCCCTCACATGACTAAATTTTTCTATATAATAGACACAAAAAAGAATCATGCGCAATAAAAAATGAAATTTAATTACTGGTTACTGAATTAACTATTTAACCAATTACCAGTTACCAGTTAACCAACTGCCAATTGCCGCTTTCAGCTTTTAAGCCATTGTGGTGCCTGGTGATAGGCCTGTAGTGTTGCGGAAATCATTTTGCTAACCGAGTGATTTTCCCGCAAGTTTTGCTGAGCATTCCGGGCGATTTGCTTAGCAAACTCCTTTCGATCGAATAGCCGCTGCAAGCTGCTTCTTATGCTAACCTCGTCATTCGGGTCAAACAAAACGGCTGTCCGGTCCTCAATAATCAAATCGTCAACGCCCCCCTTGCAAGCTGCAACGGCTGAGCCTACGCTCATTGCCTCCAATAAAAAAGGATTAAAAGCGGTGGCCGGCTGTAGTTGAATAAAAATATCACCAGCAGCAAGAATCGAACGCCACGGCTTCAGTCTCGGAACAATAGTAACAGTTTCGGAAAGACCCAGCGCCGCTAATAATTTTCGCAATTGTCTCTCCTTCCGCCCTGTTCCTATTATGACCAATATAAATTCATATCCGTGAATCTTCAAAAGTCTTACCGCGCCGAATAAATTCTCAAAGTCAGCCAAATTATCTAAAGGATGAGCTACCACTAAACTAACCAAACGAGAAGGGTCTGAAAAACACATACAATCCTGTTCTACAAAAGTGCCGATATTTATCTGCTCAATTCGCGAAGCTGCGCGCCGATATGTTTGTGCCATGTTTTTAGCTATGCTTTTTGTCGGCACAATGATTTTTGCACAATGCCTTGATACAGCAAGTCGTCGCCAACCCAACTTGCGGTGCAAAGAATTAACTGCCATTATGTAAGGTGAATCCAATCGACGAGCCAATCGCTTTGTAAGGCTCGCTTTACTTTCGCACAGACAGTGTAAAACAGTAGGTTTGAAACTCACTAACTGCTCAACAAGCTTATTTCTATTGTAAGGCTCCGCCAATAGCAGTTCAATAGCTGGATACCTTATAACCTCAACTGCCCCGCATATAACAGAATCTACATCGCAGTCCGGAGGACAAATCAAACCGGTTGGAATCGACTCATCCGCCAGGCCGACCAAAAGGTGCTCCAGGAATATCGAATACTCAAAGATTGTGCGTTCTGATACAATCAAGGCCGGCCGAATCGCCTTAGTTACCGTAACATGCGACCCTAAATTTTCCCGTTCCTCGCTCATCTACCTACCTCAATTGTAATTTTGTCTTGCTCATTTGCTGTAATCCCGGTGCCGTTCAAAAAGAAAAGAAATTTAGTGCTCTATATACTACAGCAAAAAGAATCTCCGGGCTATTATAAAAGTCATAACTGATAGGCTCATTTCAACCCTTTGTTTACGGAAAGCACCTTAATTGCACCTGGATTTTTCCGCTTAATCCGGATTGCATAGTATTCAGGCTTGTGATTATTTGTATATTTGGTATAAACAAAACTAACCGGAGAAGATTATGGGAAGATTGATTGTTGCTGCAAACCGATTGCCGTTAAGTATAACAAAAAGGAAGGGCGAGTTTTATTTTCGTCCGAGTCCTGGTGGACTTGCTGTGGGCCTGTCTTCACTGCCGGAAACCTACGAGCAGCTCTGGATAGGATGGCCGGGAATAGCAAGCAATAAATTAACTGCTGAAGACAAAGATAAAATCATAGAAAAGCTCGCCGCCGAAAAGAGTATCCCTGTATTTCTTTCGCAAAAACAAATAGATGACTATTATTCGGGATTTTGCAACGAAACAATTTGGCCGCTTTTTCACTACTTCCCAATGCGCATTATATATGAAAATCGTTACTGGCAAACCTACAAGCAAGTGAACCAGATTTTTTGCGATGAAGTGATAAAGATTGCAAAAAGTGGAGATTATATCTGGGTTCATGATTATCAGTTAATGTTACTTCCGAAACTTCTGCGACAGAGATTCTCAGACCTGCAAATCGGCTTTTTTCTGCACATACCGTTTCCCTCATTTGAATTGTTTCGGCTTTTGCCGTGGCGCAAAGAAATTTTAGACGGGTTGCTTGGAGCGGACTTGATAGGATTCCACACTTATGACTACGTCAGGCACTTTCTCAGCAGCGTTTGCAGATTAGTAGGCCTCGAGCACACCCTGGGAAAGGTCATCGTTGACAACCGTATTGTTAAAACAGACGCATTTCCCATGGGGATTAATTATGAAAAATACTCGCACGCTATTGACGATACCGGCGTTAAAAAAGAAGTAAAAAAGATACTGCAAAAAGTAGGAAATCGTAAAGTCATCATATCTATCGACAGATTGGACTACACCAAAGGTATTATGGAGCGATTGGAGGCCTTCGACTTATTCTTATCTGAAAATCCCCAATACAAAGGCAAAGTCACTTTGATTATGGTGGCTGTGCCATCCCGCACAGGCGTCGAGGATTACAGAATACTGAGGAATAAGCTGGAGCAGCTTGTCGGAAGAGTCAACGGCGAACACGGAACGATCGGCTGGGTTCCCGTCTGGTATCTTTACCAGTTTCTGCCCTTCAAGAGACTTGCGGCGCTGTATAACATCGCTGATGTGGCTTTAGTAACACCATTGAGGGATGGAATGAATTTAATAGCAAAAGAGTTTATAGCCACAAAACTCCATGGCAAAGGGGTCTTAATTATTAGTGAAATGACCGGCGCAGCAAGTGAGCTCGGAGAGGCTCTGATAGTCAACGCAAATAATAAGGAAGAAATAGTGGCAGCACTAAAGCAAGCATTGGAGATGCCAACGGATGAGCAAATCGAGCGCAACAGAATGATGCAGGAAAGACTTCGACGCTATGACGTCTCAAGATGGAGCAGCGATTTTCTAAACGCCCTTTCCGATATCAAAAAGACCCAGCAGGAGCTTTCTGTCCACAAATTATCTAAAGCCACACGGCAGAAATTGATTAGCGATTATACCAAAAGCAAGAAAAGACTTTTTTTGCTGGACTATGACGGCACACTTGTAGGCTTTAGAGGCAGACCTGAAAAGGCTAAACCCGACCGTGAGATTCTGAAACTGTTAGAGGGTTTATCGGCAAAACCTAACAACAATGTCGTAGTAATTAGTGGACGACCTAAAGCCGTGCTGGCAAATTGGCTGGGCAACCTTAATGTAACTCTCGCTGCTGAACACGGGGCCTGGATAAAAGAAAAAAGTAAAGATGGGCCTGACCATTCTGCGAACTGGCGATGTATAGAATCTCTCAGCAGCGACTGGAAAGACTCAATTAGGCCTATCCTTGAGCTTTACTCAGACCGAACCCCAGGTTCTTTGGTTGAAGAAAAGGACTTCTCGCTGGTTTGGCACTATCGCAAAGCTGACCCTGAGCTTGCCTATGTCAGGGGCCAGGAGTTAAGATATGCCCTTTTGAACCTGACTGCAAATCTGGATGTCGGTGTGTTTGAAGGCAATAAAATATTGGAAATAAAGAACCGCAGCATAAACAAAGGCCGGGCAGCAGAAACCTGGCTTGCCAATCAAAATTGGGACTTTATTATAGCAGCAGGAGATGATTATACAGACGAGGAGATGTTTACCATTCTGCCCGATACAGCCTATTCGATCAAAGTAGGCATCGGTATCTCAAAAGCACGATTCAACGTAGATACCATATCAGAAATCAGGCTGTTGCTCCAAGAATTAGCTTCTAAAGTGTAAAATGACTAAAGTATAAAGTTTGGAGTGACGAAATTGTAAAGTATCTAATACGTCAAAGCCGGAATAACTTTAGCTCGCTTTAAGGAGCTGATATGCTAAGTCTTGAAGATTTTAGATACATTGTACCTGATGAAACATTAGCCAAAATTTATGCCAGAGCCAGAAGGCTTTATGGCAAACATATTGTCCACATTAACTCCACCTACCAGGGAGGTGGTGTCGCTGAGATTCTTTACTCTCTCGTACTTCTAATGAACGATGTGGGTATAGATACCGGCTGGAGAATCCTGCATGGAAGTCCGGATTTCTTCAATGTTACAAAGAAGTTTCACAACGCTCTGCAGGGATCAGGTTTAAATCTATCCGAGCGAAAAAAGCAATTGTACCTCCAAGTAAATAACAACTTTGCGAGGTTCACACACCTCAACCATGACTGTGTAATCGTTCACGACCCTCAGCCGCTTCCTATTATAAAGTTTTATCGAAAACGACAGCCCTGGTTATGGCGATGCCACATAGACCTGACCAATCCACATGCGAAGCTGTGGGACTTTCTAAAAGGCTTCTTACTAAAATATGACCAGATTGTCGTATCAATCGAAAAGTACTTCAAAGAGGACCTGCCGATAGACCAGAGGCTGATGCTGCCGGCTATTAACCCACTCACGCTTAAAAACAAAGAGCTGGATGAGAAAACCATAATGAAATATATCAAGAAAGCCGGGATTCCAACAGACAAACCTGTAATTACCCAGGTTTCCAGACTTGATCCGTGGAAAGACCCCAATGGCGTGTTGGAAGTTTTTAAAAGAGTAAAAGAAAAAGTCGATTGCAGATTGGTCTTTTGTTACAATCTCGCCGGCGATGACCCAGAGGGCATGCAAATGTACACCAAGATTCACAAAAAGGCCAAAAAGCTGGTAGATAAAGGCGATGTCTTATTTGTTGTCGGCAATAACGATATCCTCGTAAACTCCATCCAGAGATTTTCAAGCGTAATCATACAAAAGTCTATAAAAGAAGGCTTTTGTCTTTCTGTTACTGAGGCGTTATGGAAAGGTACACCTGTCGTTGCCTCAAACGTGGGAGGATTACCCGCTCAAATCGAAGATGGCAAAAATGGATTTATGCTCGAACCTGAGGACTTAGAAGGATTTGCGGACCGAATTATTCACATACTTAAGAATCCCGACCACGGCAAAAACTTAGCTGAAAATGCAAAGGAGACCGTCAAGGCTAAGTTTCTGATAACCCGGCTCCTCTCGGACTACCTGGACATGCTAAATTCAATAATATAAGATTAAAGCTTGCAGTGAGCAAAGTTAAAGAACGGTCTTACTTTCTTCTTTATGTTTTCTGTCGTCTTCGCTCTGCTTTAAACTTGTATAGATTGCGTGATTTGTCTCGTCAGCTCGTTTAGCAAGGCGTGCATGTTAGAGTCGGAGCTTTTAGCTTGGTTTATCTTGCTGCAGGCATGCATAACCGTTGTATGGTCTCGGCCGCCCAAATGGCCGCCAATCTCTTCAAGGCTGTGCTTGGTTAAATTCCTGGCCAAATACATACAAATCTGTCGCGGCTCGGTAATGCTCCGACTACGTTTCTTGCTCTGCAAATCTGCAAGCCGAACGTCAAAATGCCTGGTTACCACATCAATAATATCGGTTATATTTATATGCTTGGTTGGCAATTGAATCTGCCCTTCTAATGCCTTTTGGGCCAGTTCAAGGTTTATTTCTTGGGCTTGTCCCGGCGGCTCACCGTCAGTAATGGCCAGAGCGTAAATATTTGTTAAAGCGCCCTCCAATTCTCTGATATTGGCGTGAACTCTGCGGGCGATGTATTCGGCTACTTCATCAGATATGTCTAAGCCCCGCAGATGAGCCTTTTTCTTAACTATTGCAACTCTTGTCTCATAGCTAGGTGGGTCGATTCGGGCAACCAGCCCCCAGTTAAATCTGCTGATAAGGCGTGCCTCAAGCGATGGTATTCCCGATGGTGGACCATCCGCACTTAGTATGATTTGCTTGCCTTTATGGTAAAGGGCATTAAAGGTATGGAAGAATTCCTCCTGACTTCGTTCGCGCTGCCGTAAGAACTGAATGTCGTCGATTATCAGTGCATCGACGGTACGAAACTGGCTTTGAAAGCCAGCCAAATTCCCTTCCTCGATGGCTCTAATAAATCTATTGATAAAATCCTCACAGCTTAACAGCTGAATCACAGTACCACTGGATCTGCATTGAGCTTCACAGCATACAGCGTGTAGGAGATGAGTTTTGCCCAAGCCGGAACTTCCGTAAAGAAAGAGCGGATTGTATGTATTTCCAAGCGAATGACTTACCGCAATACAGCTTGCATGAGCCAAGCGATTGCTGGGACCGACTACGAAATTTTCAAAGGTATAATCAGGATGAATTTTAGGTGCGGATTCAACACGATTAGAACGTTGAAGCAATCTATCGTGCTCGTCAACTTGAAAATCTATGGTGACAAGATGTCCGGTGATTTGCTGAGCGGCTCGCGTGAAACTGTTTTTGCAATTATCACATAAAAACTGGACGGTTGCTTCACTTGGACATCCGATTGCGAGTGAGCCGCCATTCAGATGTAAAACTGTCAGCTCCTCAAACCATTTACGTGCGTTGGTCGGGTCTAACACCTTCGCACGCTCAAGTATATCAGCAAAAATATCTTCAACTTCCTGAGCTGACAAATCATCCTCCTTTATGATCCCGCACGCTGTGCAAACAGCATTAATCTATGAACAAAGTCCTTACTATAAGATCTTTATACAGCAGATTATGACGAAAAAGGGTTCAAACTTTCAAAGACTAAACGGGACACGCTATATGTTTGAACATACCCTCCCCTTACTTTAATTGAACTCAGCACCTTCTTACCGGTTTTGGGGCAAAACAGTTACTGAAACTTAACTAGAGCTGCTCAACTTGTCAAAGGAAAAACTATTCCTTGACAAAAATAAGAAAAAATTAAGGATTTTTCCGTAGATTTAAAAAACACTCGGAAATTAAGTACGTATCGACTTGAAATTTCGGTAAATACCGATACTATAAGAAATTCAAAAATTAAAGTATAAAAATCAAAGTCCTGAAATGGCATTTTGCAGTATATTTTTGATACGCCATAGCATACGCCTTTGGCGTATCTAATCTTTGATATCAGGTTTTAAAGAAACGATGGGAATTTTCTCCAAAACGGCTGGATATTTCAAAGAACATCTGAGCAAAACACGCAGCAGAATCAGCTCTTCGTTCACTTCGGTACTCAATCTTGGCAGAAAAATTGATGAATATCTGCTTGACGAACTGGAAGAAACATTGATAAGCGATGATATTGGACTGGCAACGACAGATAAGCTCATAATAGAGCTGCGAGAAGCTTATCGCGGCAGGCAAATCGCAACAACCGATGAAATACTGCCATTTCTCAAAGAACATATCAAAAGCTATTGGCCGGATCGCGATAGGCAATTACACTTAGCTCCGAACGGCCCTACTGTTATTCTCGTAGCCGGCGTCAATGGAACCGGTAAAACCACAAGCATCGCCAAATTAGCTTACATTTTGAGTCAGGACAAAAAAAGTGTCATCGTCGCTGCCTGCGATACGTTTCGTGCCGCTGCTATAGAGCAACTGACCATCTGGGCTGAACGCATTGGTGTGCAAATCGTAAAGCACCAAATCGGCGGCGACCCCGCAGCGGTAGCTTTCGACGCCTGTGAGGCCGCTGTAGCAAGAGGAGTTGATGTCTTAATTCTGGACACCGCCGGACGATTGCACACTAAGAAAGATTTAATGCAGCAACTGACGAAGATTCGTGACGTAACAGCCCGTAAAATCCCAGGCTCACCCCATGAGGTACTTTTGGTTTTGGATGCCACCACCGGCCAAAACGCAATTGTACAGGCAAAGATATTCACTGAAGCAATTAACCTTACCGGCATATTTTTAGCCAAGCTGGACGGCACGGCACGCGGCGGAATCGTTATCGCCATCAAAGACCAGCTCGACATACCGGTAAAGTTCGTCGGCCTCGGCGAAAAACCAGAAGACATCGCAGAGTTCGACCCCGCTAAATTTGTCGAAGCATTATTTGGGTAAGTTAAAACCCCGCGATAAATGTGAACCCCCCCAGTAAACTGGGGGGCTAAACAAAAAATATTTAGCCCCGCAATCCTTCGACCCTGCTCCCCTCGGCCTTGCTCGGGACAGGCAGGACAGGTTTATTGCGGGCCTGTCCGCAGGTTTTTATATCTTCGGGTAATTGCCCAGATAATACGTTTTTGGCAGGCCGCCGGTTAGCGGCATCGCATATTCGATAAAGGCATCGGTAACACCATTGCCCTCGGCGTTAGTAAACTCATCCGGCATAGATTTGGTCTTCTCGGCGACACTGCTAAGCTCGGTTCGGAATAATTCAACGGCATAATCTTTGCCGTTACCAAGCCGTCTTATCGCTACCGAACCATTATCATGCTCCATAGCGAGTTTAACCGCCTCCTGCCCGCATCGGCGAGCTTCATCTAAATCAACGCAAGACTGCAAGCCTGCAAAGCTCCTCTGCAGATAGCCGAAGGTATCGGCACGAACCCGCTTTACGTCCAAGTTATCCTTCGCCTGCTGCGCGAGAAAATCAGCTAAAGCTCCCGTTCCGGAAAGCTGTATATTGCCATGCGCATCGGTTCCGACACCTTCGGCGAGTTTCTTGGCCCATGTAATCCCGTCGGTGTCGCGGATTCCCTCGCTGACAGCAACTACACATCGGCTGAACTTCTTATAGACACCACCCACATCGCTTAGAAATTTATCCATAGAAATCGGCCTTTCAGGAACATACACTAAATGAGGGCCATCATCATCTCTTTGCTTACCCAATGCAGTAGCAGCGGTAAGAAAGCCGGCGTGTCTTCCCATAATCACGTCGATCTTTATACCCGGCAGGCTACGATTGTCTAAATCATCGCCCATCAGGGCACAAGCCTCGAATTTTGCAGCCGTGCCAAATCCAGGGCAGTGATCTGTTACTAACAAATCGTTGTCTATGGTCTTTGGAATGTGAAACGCCCGAATGTCAAAGTTCACTTCGTCGGCCATTGTATTAAGGATATGAGCGGTGTTAGCTGAATCGTTGCCTCCGATATAGAAAAAGTACCGGATATTGTGCTTCTCAAAGACATCAAGTATTTTCTTGCAATATTCTTCGTTGGGCTTGTCCCTTGTAGAGCCGAGGGCTGAGCATGGTGAAGCTGATATTTCCTGTAGTACATCGGCTGAGAGCTTTTTTAAATCTATAAATTCATTATTGGCCATTCCGGCTACACCGTGAATCGCCCCATAGAGGTTTTCGATCTCCGGATGTTTGTTAGCTTCCTCAATGACGCCGACTAAAGACGCATTTATCACGCCTGTCGGCCCGCCCGACTGCCCTACTACTGCATTTGCCTTCGGTGCTCCTGCCATCTTATATGCTCTCCATAAAAATTTCTGCCGTTAGGCATGCTGTGTCCGCCTCGGCGGATTACCATTACGTAGAACGAGATTATACACAGCCGATTCAAAGACACAAGGATAATTGGAGGTTGGCTTTGTTTGGGTTTGTTTTTGCATAGCTCTCGACCCGGCTCTTTTTCGTAATCCTTTTTTCCACAGAAACTTTCGTTCATTTTCGGTCTTGCTAAATTGGCTTTGTTTTGCATAATAATAGGCCGCTCACGCAACAGGCGAACAAGTTTGTAGAGATTTACCCGCCTCTGGCGAGGACTCTCGACACTTGTACGCCGTAGGCGTAATTGTAGAGCAGACCATGACCACAGGTGCCATGGCTAATTTGGGAATTTTTGCGTTGTAGTTTTACGTTTCTCATTTTGATTTACCCCGTGAGATAGGCTGTAAATAATAGAAATGACTTTATCTCATGGGGTGAACTTCTAAGTTCTGTCCTCCGTCTTCCGTCTACTGTCTTCTATTTTTTAGCAGGTATTATACCTAAAAACGGTTTAATTTTCAAGCAAAATTTCAGAAACAAAATATAGCGATTGTTTTTACGATTTTGTTTTGGAAGATTTCATGAGTTTTTTGTTTTAGTTTGGCAATTGCACCAAAACTGTATAAGTATATGCGTATATACTTATGGACTGCTTTAAGGATCAAGGATTTTACCTGTGGCAGTCCTAGGGACTCTCCCGCAAGGGACACCTTACGGTGCTTACGGAAAGCTAGAGAAACGTAGGGTGCGATGAAATCGCACCGACACAGCCGTTTTCTAATTGTGACTTGCTCTCAGGCAAAAATCAGTTATAATGATACACGTGAAAAATAGAGCAGTCCTGATAAAGTTGGGATTAAACTCCAAAATTAACTTTTCAGGTTACAAGGAATTAATGAATGAAAAGGGAAGTTAAAAACTGGTTAGAATCTGCTCAATACGATTTGGAGACTGCCAAACAAATGTTAAATACAGGCAGGTATATTTATACTATTTTTATGTGCCATCTTGCTATCGAGAAGATATTGAAAGCCAAAGTAGGGAAGATTACAGGTAAGACACCTCCTAAGACGCATAATTTAAGATATCTTGTAAAACTAAGCGGTCTTGAACCTCCTGAAGAGATTTTTATTTTCCTCAGCGAGTTGAGCGATGTAAGTATTCCTACTCGTTATCCGTAAGATTTTAGCAATCTTAGAAACAGTTACGATAAAGAAGCGGCAACAACCTACCTCCAGAAAACTGAGAAGGCCTTTAAATGGATAAAAAAATCACTGAAATCTTAGAGAAATTTAAATTTGCACTTCAAGCACAGGGCATTAAGGTAAGCCGATTTATTCTTTTTGGCTCCTGTGCATCGGCAAAAGCTACAGAAGAAAGTGATATTGATGTAGCAGTAATCTCCGAGAATTTCAAAGGTACAAATCTGCTAAAGCGATTGGAGCTTATTGGACTGGCTCTTGCAAAAGCAAAAATATTTGAGCCGATAGAGGCCCTCGGATACACCGAAGAGGAATTTGCATCAAAAGGACAAGGAACTTTCATCGGTGATGAGATTAAATCAAAAGGCATACAGATTATATAATCAGTAGGATCACTGCGAATCATCGTACCATGTCTTTTCTGCTTCCATATAAGGTCGTGAGTTATTCTTCAGAGATGAAATAAGGTCAAATAAATAACCTGTTGCGACAGTGCGTCCTGCCGCGACAAGCCATAGGCTGGCGATGTTGTAAAAAAAAGATGTGACCCTAATCAACCCCTAAAAAATATTTATTACCCCCTTCTTGTGAAAGCTTCAAACCAGTTTTTGCTTCAACTAATCTCAATAAGTAGAAGTTAAGAAGATTCCAATAAAAACATTCTTGTGTAAAATTGATTGCGTAACTGCTCCAGTCATTTCCGTGTACTATGTTATGTCTTGCCTTGTCGAAATCAACAAGCTTTCCCCTTTCATACTTATGCTCCGGACTCATGTTGGTGTTTGTTGGCTTGGTAATCTCGTGTAATTTGTCCAATTTGTATATTAAGGAACTGTTTTCTACCGTTTTTTCCATAAATTCTTTGATTTTTTTCTTATGCAGTTGGTCGTATGATTTCGAACTAACATCTGATAAACTAACTTGTTTTGTTTCGGTATATGTTCTAAAAGAATCAGGCGAAGCAAGTGACAGAACTTCAAGATAGCCATAAGCACTGGCGTCAAGTATCCCATGAGAATAAACTATAGCTGCTGCGTCAAGTGCTCTTTTTGTGTCGTGTTGAATCTTCTGATGAACTTGCCGCTTCTGTTCCTTGATTATTTTATAAAATTCGTTAACCTTGCCTGGCTTTGTGAGCATTTTTGCCAGCGTGCCATTTATGTATAATTCGTCACTGAATCCTTCAAGTTCTGAAATTTGTATA
Organism: uncultured Pirellulales bacterium; assembly: GCA_964631175.1. Classification (GTDB taxonomy): domain Bacteria; phylum Planctomycetota; class Phycisphaerae; order Sedimentisphaerales; family Anaerobacaceae; genus CAZVWH01. Next base: position 22,367 of record CAZVWH010000040.1, read on the forward strand.
TCGCTTCCACGAGGTAATCCATTTAACATCACGGAGTAAAAGGTAGACAAATTTCCTAATAGCTTAAAGGTTTCCCAGAAAACACGATTCAGTTCATTTTCTCCTGGTTTCATTTGATTGGTTTTCCTTATATTTGTTTTCGATGGGATAAAATGGTAAAATAGGGATGTTTACACAATTATATTTTACTATTCAAATCTTTTACTTTTATTTATTTTCAGCTTCGGCCAGCCCGCCGTCGCTTTCGCTAAGGCGGGCCTGCATTTTCTTCTTCGCACGGTTTACTCCGAAGCATCAATCCAATATGTCTCGCTTCGCCGCTTGCCTACGCGGAATCTACACTATTGTAGAGGGATTTACAAGAAAAAAGGTGAAAAGTGCACAAGGTACAAGTGCATACAGCCCGTGAGATAAATCAAAACAAATCTCACGGGCTAAAGAACACAAGACATAAGAGTATAATTTCATGAGGTGCAACTCTATAAGCATAAATTGCATCGAGGCACCATCCTGAGCTTGCCCCTAAGGGGCTTGTCGTAAGGGATCTGGCTGCGGACGATAATTGACTTCAATCCGAGAGCAGATCTCTCCACTACGGCCTGCCGTTGGCAGTCCTTCGGTCGAAATGACCAGAAAAAGAGATTGCCGCGCTGCCCCTTCGGCTGCGCTCAGAGCCTG
>CAZVWH010000041.1:0-22901 GCA_964631175.1 uncultured Pirellulales bacterium
ATTCACAAAATTAAACGGCGGCAGTGTCCCCACATACTTAAATCTCATTTTTTCGTCATATTTGTCCACAAGTCCTTCAACCTCCCAGTCAAATTCTGGCTCTTTCTCTTTGTGTACTAAAAAGGCTGCATTAACAATCATCAACTCACCATAAGTATCATTGGCTTTCACATCTTCTGCCAGAGGCTGCAAGATACCCAGTATCTCATCTTTATGTTTTGCTTTTTCTCTCTCTAAGGCCTGCTCCACCATCTCTCCTATCTGCATTAGTTGAAACTGCGTCTTTTCAGACTCATGCGCTGCGACCTTTTCTTTGAGTACCCTTATATCTTCATAGTTTTCCAAGATGTCCTTATAAATAACATCTTCTCTAAATATCGCTTTTATGTTTAGTTCCCTCTTGTCTCTCATCTTATTTAACAAGGCTTTAAATCTATCATGTTCTTTTTCTAAAATCCTCCTTACCTTTCCTTCATCTCCCTCATCTTCGGCAATTGTGCCAAAGCGAACGGGCAACACTGTGTGCTCCTTCATCACCTCCTCAATCGCTTTTTCATGGGCGAGCATATTTTCCCTTCGGACAGAGTATTTTTTGATTGGGGAATTGCTAACCACAGCAGCTATATCACCAAAACAAAACGTATACAATTCATCGCCTCGTCCGCCAATTCCGAGCGGACCAAACGACTGACATTGGTTTGACTCTATTACACAATATATGTATTTGCCTTCTGTTGTTGCTATATCCATCACTATTTTTCCCATTCCTCTGGATAAATGACAATGTTGACAAAGTTAAATACAGGTAGTGGTCCTGCATACATAAACTTCATCCTGTCCTGGTATTCATCACTTAAGTCATCCATGATATTGTCAAACTCCTTTTCTCTGCCTTTGCTTGCTAAAAAAGCGGCGTTTATAAACATCTCATCGCCAATGGTCTTGTTAAGTTTATGGTCAAAGGCCGTTCTTCTTAATACATCCACTATTCTTTCAGCTTCCAGTTCTTTTTTCTTTTGCAAGGTTTGTTCAACCATCTTGCCAGCTTCAATTTTCACCTGGTTGTTATTTCTATTCGTATCGCTCGTAATCTTCTCTTTCAAACTCTTGATTTCTCTATTGTCTTCCACGATCTCATTAAAAATTACATCCATGCTCTTCCATAGGCCTTTGACACCCAATTCTACCTTGTGGTCCATATCTTTTAGAGCAATCTTAAATTCTCTATATCTTCTATCCAGCAGATTTCTTATCTCGTCAGCACTCGAAGCGATTGTGCCGAACCGAACCGGAAGCACGCTGTCAAACTCCCTGCACACCAGCTCGATTACCCTCTGATGGGCTAACATGTTATCTCTGTTTGCCGTAATTTTGGTTATAGGATGATTGCTTACCACCATACTAAGGTCGTCATAACCAATAGTTAAAACTTCATCGGCTCTGGTGCCTATACCAATAGGGCCGAAGTTTCTTTCCTGTTTCGTCTCAGTAATACAGTAAATATACTTTCCTTCTTTTTCCATATTATTCTATCGGTGAAATTAACATCGCATTCTTTTCAAAAGCTTCCTCACTAAAGTAGCAGCCCTCTGTTTCTTCTGTCTGATTTGAAGCTCGGTAATAATCGAGAAGTATCCTGTAAGCTCTGGTCATATCGTCGAACTTTTTCTCTATATCCGGCGTATTAGGATTCTTATCTGGATGGCAGGTTAAGGCTAATCTGCGGTGGGCTTTTTTGATTTTACTTGCGGTTATCAAATCATCCGTGAGCCCTAATTTCTTTCTGGCCCAATCTATTTCTTCAAATCTTGGTTTCTTTACTTCAAGGCTGTAGAAGCTATATGGCGGAAGCGGCCCTACACATCTGAAATTTAGCTTCTCTTCAAATTTGTTATTGATATGGTCCACTCTCTGCTCAAAATCTTTCCGCCTGCTTGCGTTCATAAGGAACGCTGTGTTAAGGACCATTTTGCCGTCCATAAGGTCATGGGCCTTGAAATTGTCAGTGATCTCATTTAAGGTCGTTTGTATTTCGTTAGCAAATTCGCTTTTCTTCTTATCTAATTGCTTCTTTATCAAAACGCCTACTTTCATTTGGTCGTCAACGGTAACGCCGCCTTTTTTGCTTAGCAACGATTGCTTAAGCTGCTTTATTTGTTCGTCTTGCGAAATCTCTTGCAGAAAAGAATCAAAATCACTAAAGGTAGCTACAACATCAATCTCTATACAATTTTTTATTATTTCAAATATGTCTTTGATTGTTCTGTACCCTTTGTTTAGTATCTGGGTCATCTCTTCATCGTCGTTAGCAAATGTCCCCAACCTCATAGGGATAATAGTATGATTGGCCATTACCTTCTCGATTACCTGCTGATGGCTGACAAGCAGTCTGGCCAGAGTGTCTTTAGAGGTATGGCTGTAATCGATTATTTCTGAATCGCTTACAACCGCGGAGACATCCCGAAAGGAGATAGTATAGGCACTCTGAAAAATCTTGTCCTGAGCTTGTCGAATGGATTTGCCGCTGTTTACGACTTCTGCAGGGCTTTTGAGCGGGTAAGACTCTGCGAAGGCTGTAATTTCGCCAAAGTCAAAAAATTCATCTATATTGGAGTTTATGACCCCATAAATATACTTGCCTATTTTACCCATAGCAAACCCTTTCTTCTTGCGGGAAGGATTTGCCAGCCCCTTCCCTAAGACCTACAGACCAGACAGTAAAGAGCCTGTCAAAAAAGTATGAATCTTTTGCCCATCTAATCCGTGGCAGTCTCCTCAGCGGAGCAGTCTCGTTCTTCTGTTTTATCTTCAGCTTTTGGCTCTTCCTGCTGGGTTATGGATTTGGTGCTCTTTTCAGCTTTGCACTTAAACAGATCCCTGACTTTATCAATAATGCCCCCCATTCTGGACTCCTTTTACTTCATTATTTGGCGTTTTGCTCTTTCAGCATCTTAATTGCCTGGTCAAAGTGACAGCCGGAAATAATGAAATCTGCTTTTTTGTCTCTGTCTTCCTCGTTCTGATTGATGAATTCTCTTATCGCAAACATTGAGGCCTTTCGACAGACAAATTCAATGTCCGAGCCGGTCCTGCCTTCAGTTTCTTTAGCAAATTTCTTCAAATCAACATCCTTATCGAGGGGCTTATTTTGAGTATGTATTCTGAAAATCTCTTCTCTGGTTTTCTCATCCGGCACAGGCAGCTCGAATAAAAGGTCGAATCTGCCGCTTCGCAAAACAGCAGGGTCAACTAAATCCAATCTGTTAGTTGCAGCTAATACCACGACTCCTTTAAGCTCCTCAATCCCATCCATTTCGGTTAAGAATTGACTTATCACCCTCTCGGTTACATGAGCATCTGTAGAGCTTGAGCCTCTGCGGGGTATGAGACTATCTATCTCATCAAGAAAAAGTATTGTTGGCGCTGCGTGCTTTGCCTTTCTAAATGTCTCTCTTACCCCTCTCTCAGATTCTCCAACATAACGGCTGATAAGCTGAGGACCTTTGATGGATATAAAATTGACGCCACTTTCATTAGCCACTGCTTTGGCTAAAAGTGTTTTTCCTGTTCCAGGTTTGCCATACAACATAATTCCTTTAGGCGGATTCGTATTAGCTTTTTTGAAAACATCCGGATATTTGAGCGGCCATTCTACAGCTTCTTTAAGTTCCTCCTTTATATTCTCAAGCCCACCTACATCGCTCCATTTCACATCCGGCACTTCAACGAAAACTTCTCTGATTGCGGACGGCTCAATCTCTTTCATTGCCTCAAGGGAATTGTCCATCGTTATCTCTAATTTCAGCAGGGTTTCATACGGAATGTCAGACATTTCAAAATCAATTTTTGGCAGAATTTTTCTCAAAGCTGACATGGCCGCCTCTCTGGCCAAAGCTTCCAAGTCCGCCCCAACAAATCCATGTGTAATCTCAGATAACCTCTCTAAACTAACATTTTCTGCCAAAGGCATACCCCTTGTATGAATCTGTAATATCTCCAATCTTCCATTTTTGTCAGGTATTGGAATAGAGATCTCTCTATCAAACCGGCCCGGCCTTCTTAATGCAGGGTCTATGGTGTTGGGAATATTTGTTGCCCCGATAACTACAACGTGCCCTCTGGACTCTAATCCGTCTAATAGGGCTAAAAGCTGCGCCACCACCCTGCGTTCAACCTGCTTTTCTCCGCCCATATCTTCTCGCTTGGGTGCAATGGCATCTATCTCATCTATAAAAATTATAGCTGGAGCATGCTTTTGCGCATTCTCAAATACACTTCTAAGCCGAGCTTCAGACTCGCCGTAAAATTTGCCCATAATCTCAGGGCCGGTTATACTGCTAAAATAGGCATCGGTTTCATTGGCTACGGCACGGGCAATGAGTGTCTTTCCTGTTCCTGGTGGACCATACATGAAAACACCTTTAGGAGCCTCGATGCCAAGCCTGTCAAAAACTTCAGGATACTTCAGCGGCAGCTCAATCATCTCTCTGATTCTTTGGATTTGGGTGCCAAGTCCACCGATATCTTCGTATGATACTTTAGCTTTCTCTACCTTGCCTTTTTTTGTCTTTACTCTTATTAAAGTGGTCGGACTAACTAATACCACCCCATCGGGGATCGTGTCCTCAACTATAAAATCGCATGTTCTGGTGCCGAATAACCTTGCCCGTACTTTATCACCGTTGGTTAACGGCAGTCCTTCTATGAGGGAACCAATGTACTTTGCGTCTTTATCCTTTTGAACTGCCCCGGTTGCAGTTAAAGGAGAAAGTGTAATTTTCCTGGCAGGTTTGCTATTTACCCTCCGAACCGCTGCCTTTTCATCAAGCCCTATTTTAGCATTTTCTCTTGTAACGCCGTCTATCTCAATAATCTTTTTCCCTCTATCATCGGCATAACAGGGCATTGCCTTGGCGGCAGTTTTCCTTTTACCTTCTATCTCTATTACCTGGCCCACTTCAAGTTCCAAACTTTTCATATCTTTAGGATCTATGCGGGCGATAGCTCTGCCTACGTCTTTTGGCAAGGCCTCCGTCACCTTAAGTGTTATCGTGTTGTTGTCTGCTTTCTTCATTGTTGATTGATCCCTTAGGGATTGAACAACAGGTCCTTAAAATTCGCCAGCGACCTTAATCCTTTGACTTCGTGCGGCTGTGAAGGAACAATCGTCGTGCATAACGCACTGAATTTCCTTTTCATCTCACTTATATAGTGATCTTGTTCTTTTCTTTTTTCGCTGCAAAACTTGCAATTATTCGATTCTAAAATATTATTGATTACCAACTGCCGTACTTTTATCCCATAATTTCCCAAGGTGTTTATTAATCTTTCTGTTTCTAAAATCGCCATCTCTTCCGCAGTTGTAACTGCTATGAACTCGCTCCTATCGGGGTCGCTAAGTAAATCTTCTATCCTCTTTACGGTTTTCTTCATAGTAAGTAAGAAATCATCGCCTTCGTCGGGCTTATATCTACCGGCGAATGTCTCAACCATATATCTGTATTTCCATCTCATCTTTGCCATTATCTTAATCCAGTCATCCAATAGCTTAGGCGAAGTTATGAGTCTCAAAGCATGGCCAGTAGGCGCTGTATCCACTATATATTTATCAAATGTTGCCTCATCTATCAGGTCAACCATTGTTTTAAGGCCCATAACCTCATCCATTCCGGGGATGGGCAAAGCAAAGATAGAGCCAATATCCTCAGAATCTAAATTGGTACCGGTCTCTAAAATTGTCTTTATTTCGTTTTCGTGTTCTGCTTTGAATTTTGAAAGAGCTTGTTCGGCATTTATTTCGAGGGCACTTAGGTTTTCTATCCCTTTCACCTGTTTTATTTGGCTGCCAATCTTCTGGCCTAAACTATCAGCAAGCGAATGGGCCGGGTCCGTCGAAAAAAGCAAAGTCTTAAAATCTTCGGCTAAATAAAGGGCTGTGCTGCACGCACAAGTTGTCTTTCCTACACCGCCTTTACCGCCAAATAATATCAACTTCAGTGTTGGAGCTTTCAGCCCTTTCAACGCCATTTACCCCGTTAGAAATCTTAAAGAAAGATTTTTAATCAATTCTCTACCGCAGTTCTTTGAACCATATAATCCCGTTAATGTATATTTCTAACGGGGTTTATTTTTTGATCCTGACCTCTAAGATGCCATTATTATAAGAAGAGGTCATGCTTTCAGCGTTTACCTTCGCCGGCAGTAAAATCTCTTTGCAATATTTCCTGTCCCCAGTTTGTGCGCTAAGCTCCAATATATCTTCTTTTAGATCCAGCTTTATATCCTCTTGATTTACCCCTGGCATCTCTGCATAGACTCGAATCTCCTGCTCCTCGTCAAAAACATCTGTTATAGGCTCTCTTTCTTCCTCGACTTTAGGGCCTTGGGGAGTTTTTTTGACATTTCCGAATGACTCAACGATAGGCTTACCCCCAACCGCTGTCTTGACAGAAACTCCGAACACCCCTTTCATGCCTTTTTTAAGGTGACTCAAGTCAATTTCACCTTCTTTATTGACTTCACCGCCTGCTTCCTTCAACTTGGCAGCTAAGTCAACCAGGTTTCCAATACCATCTAACAGACCTCCCAGACCTAAGCTCAATTTCCCTATACCAAAATCGATATTCAGCCCTTCGTTTTCCTCATCTTTTTTATTCTTATCTTTGGTCATTGACGAATCTCCTCTTACTGTCTTATTATATTTTTTCTTGCAGTTTTCCTGCGTTCTTCCGACTGCAGATATTCTCTTGTTATTTTATATTTGCTTCTACTCGCTCTAATTTGCTCTTCAAGATTTTATTTTCTTTTTCTAACCTTGCCTCTTTTGCTTCTGAGGAGAGATAAGAATCTTGCTGCCACCAGTTTATCCCCATCTCCATAGCTTTATCTACAGAGGCAACTAAAAGCCGGATCTTAATAGTAAGCAGGTCAATATCGGCAATTTGAATCTTAATATCACCGGCAATAACAATACCCTTATCTAAAACCCGCTCCAAGATATCAGCGAGATTAGTGGCTTCGATAGCATGCATCATTTTTTGTTCGGCCATTTTTCTGTTCCCTATGTTTATTCTGCTTTTACAAGTTCTTCTTTTGGCCCATAGGAAGTCACTTCCAGGGTATCGGTCAATTTAATCTCATAAGTATTTCTGTCCTGCACTCTGGTAGGTAGGCCTAAAGATTTAATAAATGAACTCTCCTCGTAAATCTCTGCTTGGCCTATCCAGCCGTCCTCGGATTTTGTTACTTTTATTACTTTCGCGTCCCTACCAAGAGTCTTTTCAAAGAAATTCCTGATTGCTTCGCCTACCTTTTCTATTTCCATAATACCGCTCCTGAAGGTCTATTTTGTAACCACGCCTTTTCCTCTACATGTTAAACACGGAAGATTGCCCCCTTTTTCTCTGCCCCTGGCTTTACAGGCAGGGCATATCTCAACTTGCGAAGTCTTCACACTCACGACCCCCTTGCCACCACAGACAATACAGGTAAGGTCGGTGTTCAAATGTGATTTTCCTGACCCGTTACAATAAGCACATACTACAACTGGAGGTTGAACTTCCACGGCCCCATCGCCTAAACATACTGAGCATTTTGTACTCTTTTTGGAAGGCGTAAATCCTTTTCCGCTACAGAATCCGCATCTAAATGTATTTTTATTTAAAACTTCCCCTCGTTTGCCCGCCTTCTGGTTTTTGAAGTCAAACGTTGTCCACTGCATTTATTTTATTTCCTCATCTGTTAACCAAGGCTTGCTCTAATAATTTAGAGCCATAGTTTTCCAATCTTTTCCTGAAGGCTTCTCAACGCTCTCGAGATTTCCTTCCGGCCTTTTGGCTTCTGCTTTTTGGAGCTTGTCCATTTCTGCGTTAATATCATCAAGTCTCTTTTGAATACTTTTTCTTCTCTTATCCAGGTTGCAAATTTCTTTTTCCAGCCTGTCTTTCTCTTTGCGTAACATATAAAGATCAAGATACGCTGAACTTTGCACCCTGGGGATAGACCTCTTTTGGGAACTGGTCATAGTTCTTATCTCTCTTAATCCGCTTAGCTCTGTGGCACTTCTAACCATTTCTTCCTCCTTGATTAAAATCCTCAAACCAGCTACTTAGTGTTTTCCCTTGACGTAACAAGGACACTCTTTTTCCTACTTGCTCCCGTAATCTTTAATTCGACCAATCGGCCTTCTTTAAGACCTGCTACTCGCTGGATATTGCCGGGAAGCTTGATCTTGCCATCTTTATCTACCTTTGAAAATGCTCGCATAAGAGTCATTTCATTATCCCCTATTATTGGTTTCTTTGTTAGCCGGGTACACCAGCTAAACTTTCACTTTCTTTTTTCTCTTTCTTGCTATCAACTGTCTCAATAGCAGCTATACTCTCCGCAGCTTTCTCTCCGACATCAATTGTCTTTCCTATTCCAAGCTCTTTGGCGACAAGCTCTCTTACTATTTCTTTGACCCTATCCTGATTTGTCTTTGAGCCGACCCTGCTTGTTTCCGATGCCAGAATATCCTTACACATCTGCATAAACGTGCTGCTTGATTTGGAAGGAGTTAATTTTTGAGCCTTAAGCGTCTTTGCGATCATAATGCAACCGCGAACAGTTGGTGCAAACTCACACTTCCCGGATTCCCTCAAGCCCCTTACGATGTTCACTATTATCTGAGAGTCTTGCCTGGATAGTTTAGATTTAGCCTGGGTTACGGCCACTTCAGTGTCGTAGTCAAAGTGGTCCAAATCCATGGTTACCATCCTGTCCCGCAAAGCATCCTGGCTCCTGTGTACGCCGGCATACTCCTCCGGGTTGGATGTAAAGATAGCTGTAAAATCAGGATCAACTCTTAGATACGGTTCCTCACCACCCCGTCCGACAGGCAAATCCATCATCTTCTCCTGTAAGATGGAAAGGAGAATATTGTTCGCCTCCGGCCGAGAACGTGTAAACTCATCGTATATCAATGTGAATCCATATTTGCAGGCTACGGTCAAACGGTTGTCAACCCAGCGCTTTACCATATCCTCTTCTGTCTTTAGAACACTTGAAATAAAGCGGTCTACTACTTTTCGGATCCTATAGCCATGTTCACCACCAACCAAATCAGAGGTTGAAAACTCTTCGTCTCCGTGAATCATTACCACCGGTCTTTCAATCTTACTTGCCAGGTGCATTGCCAATGTCGTCTTGCCGGTCCCGGAAGGGCCTCTGAAATGGACCGGAAAACCTGCCTTAATATAGGAAAAGGCCCGGTTGGTAATATCCTTGACATACTTTGTCTCGACAAAGTCGGGCAGAGGAGCCGGCTCTAATACTGTAGTCATCTCATCAATCATTTTGATAGACCTCCTATCTTTTAATGTTAATTTTCAGTCCGTGAAATCCGTGCAATCCGTGGTTCCTTTCTCTTTAGGGTAACGTTCCCCACCACCTAAATCTCTGTCCTAATTCCTTCCAGATTCTGCTGGCCTTTTCCAAATCCATTTTTCTTGGTCTTTCCAAATCCCTAAACTTTTCTCTGCACAGATTGACTTTAGCTCGCGATGTATCTATCTTTTTAACAAAGCGCTTTCTGGAATAATTCAATTTAGTCATCTTACTGAAACAACCCCTTTGCCTCTGCAGTTAAGACAGGGCATTCCACTATCTATTGTTGTGCCTGAGCCTTCACAGTCAGGGCACCGGTCGGTTGGGCCTTTGGGAGCTCTAACCATACCTTTGCCGTTACATATAGTGCAGGTAACCCGGGTATCATGATAGACACCCGTACCTTTGCAAAAAGCACATTTGATTGCCGGTTCCTTGACCTCAACCCTACCTGTGCCGCTGCAAACCTGGCAGGTGGCAAACTCGCTTAATAGCTCAAAGGGGTCTTTACCTGTACCTTTACAAAAAGCGCACGTTATCTGGGTCATAGCAGATGTCGTCTGGCTCATAATTCAATACCTCCCTGAATTTGTATTTACACCTTCCTGACTTTCCGCCAGCAACAGTTTAGCATTCCTTCTGTTATTGCAGGCGAAGCAATCTAAAACGCAACGGAAGAGATTTCTATCCGCCACAGGCGGACTTCACAGGCCTCGCAATGACAGCCGCTCAGACACCAGCAGCAACTGTTTGCTTACCGCTCTTGCTCTTTTTTGTAGGTTTCTTCTTGCCTTTGCCCTTGCCGATTGCTTGAGCAACTGTGGTCACCTTCTCTTTGGCTTCAATTCTGGGCATTACACCGCCTTTTCTTGCCTTAGCCAGAGTTGCGCTCATATTTTTCCAGGCTTTTTTCGCCTCAGCCATATCAGAGCCACACTCCTTCAAGAACTTCCTGGTTTCGCTGGCAATACGTCCTACATATTTAGCCAGATCTTTCCTAAGTTCCTCGCTCATATCAGCATGGGCAGCATCGAATTCCTTGAGTTTTTTCGCCACGAAGGTCTCCATTTCTTTTGTTGCCTTAGCCAACCTATCCTTGAGCTCTTTTGACATCTCGCTTCGACCCTTCTCGAAACTATTCAACATTGAACATATGTCCTTCGTTAGATTCGTAACAAATTTTGACAAGCTCTGTGCCTGGTCTTCGCCCATCTGTTTGTGCTTCTTTTGGCAGTCTTTCAGAAAACCTTGTACATCCTTTGACAACCGATTCACAAAATTAGCCAAATCCTTGGCCTGCTGCTGGCCCATTTTTTTCCTGTCAGCGGCAAAGCCTTTTAAGTTCTTATGGGTATCAGTCACCAACTCTCCTACCGCCTTTACGCGCATATCGTAAGAAGCGATGATCTCCTCGCCAAGATTTTTCATATCAGTTGCAATTCCCATTTTCATTTCCCCTTCAATAATTTTTTAGATTTTGTGGAAAACACTTGAATTTACATTACTCAACTTTGTCACTTCCGCTTTCTTTCAGCAGATACATATCCGTGCTTTCTTGTATTCGCTGACATCAGTGATTATGCCGTCAATTCGGGTTACTTGGCCTTCGTCATTGAAAACAGGCTCACCTTCATCGATAACGTAGCGAAGCGAGCCGTCCTTGTGGATAACGCGATACTCTATTTCGAACGGAGTCCCCTGAATCTTGCAGTGAGCAAATGCAATCAAAACTCGGTCTCGGTCGGCAGGATGGATCAGGTTTATCCACAACTGTATATTTGTCAGAATCTCTTCAATGGTGTAGCCGGTTAATTCTTCAATCCTTCCGGCGAAGCAAATAATCTCTGGTTTCTCCAAGGGCAGAGCCGAATAAGGAACTTCACAAATAGAAGCGTCAAGCCTGTAAATCTCTTCGTCCAACAGTGACAGCGCAGGTTGGTCTTTCCATTTTTGTATCTGCTCAAGCTCTCTTACCAAAATACCCTCTTAGTCTTTCTTTCTATGCGTTGCGCGAGCCGGTCAGTGTCTTTTCCAAAGCCTTGTCAAACCCTTTTAGTCTGGCCTTGATATGCGTTTCCATTTGTTTCACTTCTTTATCGAATTTTTTCTCAAACGTCTGACTATGAGCCTTTTGGAGACGGCTCAGCAATAAACGTACATCCTTCGCCAAAGTTTTTGTAAAGTTAGCAAAATCCGCTAAAGCCCTGGTTTGAGGATTGGTTATTCGCTTACGCTCTTTATGAAAATAAAACCTTGTGAGCATATTATTTAGGTCTGTGGTTAAATTCTTCACAAAATTATCCAGCCTCTCCGCCTGCTTATTAGCAATTTTCTCTCCCTCTGGAGCGAGCTGTTCTAAGGCTTCCTGTGTATTAGCCACTAAGATACCCATCGCATTTGCACGCATTTCGTAACAAGTTATAACCTTATCTATGAGACCTTTCATACGACCTGATACTCCCATTTATTCTCTCGCTTGAATTCAGCGAGCATTAATTTGAGGTCCTTTGTTCTGAGCTTTCTTCCTTTGGCTAAAAGCTCTTCGAGTCTTTTGGCGATTTGTCGCTGTTCTTGCTGAACCTCTCTTAGCCTGAAAATGGCCTGTTGTTTCCTTTTCTCCTGGTTGGCAAGAATGTCCTTAATGACCGCTTGGAACTCTCTGGCTCTCTGAGCTTGGTCTTTGACCAGAGCATCTTTAACCTTAGCCAAATTAGTCCTTAAGCTATGCGCCATTGCCTTCTGGCCGTTAAGATAACTATTCAGCAAATCTCGTACTTCCTTTTCCCCTCTCTCCTGGTTTGAAAGAATCTCCTGCATCATATTGTCAAAATCTTTCTTCCGCAGAGACCCATTCTTGGCAAGATTTTCCCGTAGTTGTGCTTTTAGTTTTTCCCGTTGCTGTTTTGTATCAAGGAAGGAATCCTGGAAAGTTTGTAGAAGTTGGTGTGTAGTATCAAAGATGGCTCCGACACTGCGAATCTTTGTCTCGTAAGAGCTGACTATATCATTAACAGTTCCCGCAAGGCGGGGTCCCGCAGTGTTTTTCCTATATTCTGCTAATGGCATTAGTTTATTTGTCCCTTTTATAAGAGAGGTTTTTCTTGGCGAGTCATGCTTTTTGCCCTCAATAGAGTTACAAGGATGACTCGGCAAGAATCCTCTACTGGCTATAAGCCCTTTTAAGAATGGCTATGTCCTTATTTTTGACCGAGCCTTAAGCCGCGGTTGCGGTCAGACCAATCGCCTCGGCGTATTTCAGATAGGTCTCCACCGATGCAGCTACAACTCGGGCCTCGATTGCGAGTATTTCAATACCCACAAGCGAGATTCTGACCCAGGCGTCAACCACGACGCCCTTGTCCAGGATTCGGTCAATAACTTCAACCAAACTGCTGGAACCAATTGCTTTTTCTACTGCCATTTTAGTGCTCCTTTCTTTTTTCTTTCGCAGAAACTAAATAAAGTAACAGAAATTAAAAAACGTTCACAACGTACGTGTGTGATAACTCAAGCTACTCTATCCACCCCAAATTGAATGGAGGACCAAAGGCCTTTTGCAATTTTAATTCATAATCAAAACGCTTATCAAAGATTGCTTCATCTTTTGCAAAAGGCCTATATGGCCATGGCAAAGAAAAAAGGCACAACCAAGATTGATCTATCTACTTAAAAAGAACAATCTCTATTGTGCCTTCAACTTACAGGCCTTGGTCCTGCCCGTCAAGGCGACCCACACGTCACTTCTGCGGGCCATGACTAACACCACTTATCGGCCAAGAAATTAAAAGTCTTTATTTTTTTAATTTTTTATTTTTTGTTTTTATTATCTTTTATTACTATTAACAATTCCCTCCAGCTTCTTGCGTACTGCCCCAAGCTCTTTTGATTTGAAGGAGCTCTTGCTCTTTTCCAAAACATCAATAGTTTCTGCCAGATTATCTGATAGAGTTTTTAATGTAGGGCAATTCAATAAATGGCAGGGTTCTTTCCGTCCATCATGCATAGCTAAACTTGCCGCTAAATGCTTCAAGTCAGATAAAGCTCCAACGATGTTTTGAAATGTAAGTTCGAGAAAGCTATCAAATGACACAAAAAATTTCTCAGTCTGTTCGTCCTTCAATAGTTCTTCAATGTCCCTTGAGCCCTCATACCAACACTGTAAACGCTGTTTCATGCTTCTGACGGAACGGTAGATACATGAGCGGTCAACCGCAACATGAACATGACCCAGCAAATCCTCAAAATCAAATGGCTTAACGAGGTATGCCTCTACCCGTAACTCGATTGATCGGATGGCTGAATTCAACATAGGATAACCTGTTACCAATATAACCGGCATGCATTCAGCACTGTTTGCTATGTTCTTAATGAGTTCCAATTCTGCGTTGCCGGGCATTTTTATGTCAGCGATCAGCAGATCATAATCATTATTGCCGAGTTTTTCTGTTGCATCAGCAGCATTTTGAACGCAATCACATCCGTATCCCTCCCTGCGTAATAAGTCAGCAGTTGATTGCAAGAAAACCTCTTCGTCGTCAGCTATTAAAATTCGCCCCAACTGGACCATTTTGTATCCCCTTCCCGCCCCTATCAAGGGGGATAACAATACTAAAAACGGTTCCCTGACCTGTTTTGCTCTCAAAGCTGATGCTGCCTCCCATCCCTTCAACAATTTCTTTGGTAACCGACAGGCCAAGGCCTAATCCTCTTGACGTTTGGCCGCACTTTGAAGTAAAGAACGGCTCGAAAATCTTAGATTGAGCCTGTTCCGGAATACCATAACCGCTATCAGAAACTGTGAGCCTTAAAGCATCCACAGTCACTGTTGCTGTTATCTTAACCTCTGCCCCTGCTGGTGAAGCTTCAACAGCATTTTTAACAATATTGAGCAATGCCTGGCGAATCGGAGCCTCCGGCAGCAGTACAAAAGAATCATTTTCGCAACTATTAATACTGATAACTACATTATGCTCATAGCAATCTACCTCGGCTAATTTAGCAATCTCAAATAAGACTTCTTTGATCAGGAACTTCTTCACCGTAACTTCGTTCGGCAGATACAGATCAAACATTTGACGTATTATGTCAGATAACCGCTGGATTTCTTTATTGATTAATCCCACATATCGATGGTAGGGATGATCTTCCGCAATAGCATCCTTGATCAGCAAGAATGAGTTTTTAATACCCCCCAAAGGATTATTGATTTCGTGGGCAATCTGCGCAGCTAATTGACCTTTGGCAGCCATCTTCTCGCTTGCTCGAAGCATTTCCTCTGTTCGTTTCTGCTCGGTGACATCATAAAGTACTCCATGCAATGAAAGCAAATTGCCTTTGTCATCTTTTTCCCAGCTATAGCGGTCTTCAACCCATCTTATTGCGTTATCCTTCCTAACGATGCGATACTCAAGTACACCACCTTCATGTTTTTCTCTTGCCTCCATGAACTTAGCAATAATTTCTTTTTTGTCCTCAGGATGAATTGTGTTTTCCCACAGATTCGGGTTTCTAAACCATTCGTCTCGATTATACCCATATACTTTTTCGATAGCATTGTTAACGTATGTTGCTTGAAGCTTATCTACATCTGCCCGATAGACTACTTCCTTCAATTTTTCACTGAAAACATGATATTCCCGCTCACTTTTTCGTAGTGCCTCTTTTGTTATTTCATGTTGTGTACTTTTGATAACGTTCCACTTGCCTTGCCGCCTAATAAGAGCGGAGCCATGGTTGCTGACTACATCTATGATTTCAGATGTTCTACATTTATCAATACAATAGCTGCAAATGGCAATCATTCTATATTTGCCTATTGTTTTATTAACTTGCTCTTCATATTTGGTTAAAGCTGCCCAATCTTTCCTTTTGAACCAGCTCCCATCACTTGCTATTCTCATGCCTTCAAAACCTGCAACTAAGGCTTGATTTAGATTCTCAAGCCATGCATTAAGAACTCTTTGCGGATCAAAAAAATCATCTCTAAGATAACATTGGCTATGTGAAACAATTTGGATATGTCTGCCTTGGAGATACTGGTCAAAATCTGGCATTGCACCTCTTAAAGCGTCTTTAGCCTCTTTCTCATTGAGAGGCATCGAAGTGATCCACATACAGAATTCATTATTCTCCAGCCCTGTTCTGAAGTAGGGTACTAAAATATCTATTAAATCTTTCTTGGTTTCGTAAAAAAGACAGATATGCGTGCCCCAAGGGACATTCCAGGATATGTCAGACTTTGTTCCTTTTCCTGGTTGTTTAGCTTCCTTGCTTTTCAGCATCCTACACGATTCTAATAATTTACAGCAATATCAGGTGTTCTTTTACAATCTCTTTGGTGTGCTTAGTCTTGTACCACATAGAGCTTAAGGATGTAAAAAACTCGAGTTCAGCCTGCTAAATTTCCCTAAGGTTGTCGCTTAGCTTGATTGTGCCTTTGGCTTATCCGCCTGACTTCGGCGAGCTCAGTCGAGTCGCGGCGGACCACAAAGCAACCCGCACCCACTTTTGCGGGACCATTCTGATTTATAATATCGGCCTATGTCCTATAAATCTTTATTTTTTAGGCTTTTTATGGTCTGTTATAGAAACATGCTACTTGAATGTGTGGGTATTTCTCTTGTATTTTTAAATTTTTAAACCATTTTACCTTCTTGTAAGATGCTAATTGCTCCTATCGAATTCTCTGCTGCTATTTACAGCTATGGAAAGTAAGCAAAGGCTATGATTCCTTCCAGTTTTTGTTCAATTGGCCAAGGCTCAAGTGAAATAAACCGAAATATAACGAGACTTTAGCAAATTTACCGGCATTTTTAATAGGTTAAGATGGTGATGTCCGATATATCCTTCAGAAAGTTACTGTTTTTCTGGAGGACAATGAAATGTATGGACCTGGAGAATATGTTACTGATATAACCGAAGGAATTACCCGTGTTGAAGACTTGCCCGAGCCAAAAAACAAAAAGCATTCGCGCAATTACAAGAGGCGTAAATGCCCGTTCTGTGGCTACTTGGCGTATCGGGACAACACCTTCACTCGTAAACTACACGACATCGGAGACCTCAAATACGCAGAGCATGGATTAGAAATGACCGTCAATGGAAAAACAGGTCCTCGAGCCATTCCCTTAGTTGTGTGTCAACCGGACCTGGATAACTGGCTTAACGATTTTCACATGTTCAGGTCGGACCCAGAGGCTCCTCTCTTCCCGCGATTCAATAAGAAGCAGTTGGAACTGAACCTTCATGTTGATGGTATCGCAAACGTGGTGAGAAAAGTCGTTGCCAGAGCCAGGTTGATTATAGAAAGCCTCCGGCACAAAAGAGTAACACCGCATAGTTCCAGGCACGCACGGGCCACGGAGCTGGCCAGGCTGGGTTGGACCGAAGCCATGTTGCGTGTCCACTTTGGCTGGACAGAAGATTCAACAATGCCTCCTGTTTACATCCACCTGTCACAATCCGACGTGGCCAGACGCTACTATCGTATGTATGGCAAGGAGGAGGCTGATAAAGAGGCAATTCCAAGATTGGAGGAAAACGAACCATGCCCCCATTGTGGTATTCGGAATCCTACGGGCTATATCACTTGCTTCTCCTGCCATATGCCTATTGACAATGCTAGTGCCGAACTCAAAGAAAACAAGAAATACACCGTCGATATGCTTAATAAGAAGACCACCAGAGCCGCAGCACGGGTCGTATATCTCAGCCCCTGGTTCAGGGTTAAGGATTCGGGCCATTAGAATTGCCACTTCTCTCGGGGTATAGAACTCACCGGCGCTTTGCCCAGAGCCTTCGGCGAATTCACGTAGGAGATATTCGTAGGCACGTCCAAGAATGTCAGGTTCAACGTCATTGAGTCCCAGTCTGTACCGACCAAGAACGTCCACAAGTGCCTTGAGTTTCTCGGCCGTTATGATTCTCTTGCCTGCAGTGGTCGCGTTGAAGTCAACGATGTTGACCACCCCTTGAAGCCTGGGGTTCTCTCTGGCAAGTGTACGGACTGCATCGGTTAGATACTCGCCGATTCCGGTTGTCTGTTTCGTGATGTTCTCCAATCGGGCCGACTCGGGTAGGTAGAACCGGACAAGGCTATGGTCTTCAGCCAGGAGTTTCTCGACAATCTCTAAGCTGCCATAGTCTTTGGCAAGCTTCGCCATCTCGTCTCCGAAAACATCCGACAGCCTCTTGAGGAAAACGATCGGAAGGATATAGTCCTTGTACTTAGGGGCATCTATCTGTCCCCTTATCTTGCAATCTGAATCTCAAAAGAGGACTGCGATGTGAGGTCACGAATGGGCGATACAGGACTTGAACCTGTGACCTCCTGCGTGTAAAGCAGGCGCTCTAGCCAACTGAGCTAATCGCCCTGTATTAGTTTCTAAAAATACATATTTTTAGCACTTGCGTCAACATTTTTGATGCCTTATATTCTTGATCGGCAAAAATATAGCTCATCTAAACCATATAGCAATAAATGTTAAGGTGTTCCTATGACAGTCCTTGAAGCAATTCGCGGAAGATATTCCTGCAGGAGCTACCAAGATAAGCCTATAGAGCAGGAAAAGCTGGATCAAATTTTTGAGGCGGCTCGTCTGGCACCTTCTGCAAAAAATCTACAGGATTGGCGATTCGTAGCTGTGACAGATAAAGAAAAGAAGCGCAGGTTAGCTGAAGCTGCAAATAACCAAAAATTTCTCGAAAATGCCGGCGTAATCATAGTTGCCTGTAGCAACAGCATCGAAATAATGCGCTGCGGCCAAGCGGTTGGCCCTATCGATGTTGCTATTGCTCTTGAACATATCGCCTTACAAGCAAGTGAGTTAGGATTGGCCACCTGCTGGATCGGCTCATTCTATCCGGAAAAAGTTAGGCCCATTGTGGGCATTCCGCAAGATATTGCTATAATCGAGCTAATGGCTCTTGGCTATCCAGCCGTCAGCCAAAAAGAGCACAAGCGTGAGCCAATGAAAAAAATAATGTGCTACGAAAAATGGAAGTTCTAAATTACTGCCACATCGTGTTAGATTATATATCTGAAACTTATAAGATATTGTAATAAAGTTAGTTACATTGATGAGGTTAAATTCTAAATCCTAATATCTAAATTCTAAACAAATCCAAATTATTCAAATTAAAAACGACGATTCAACATCGACATTGACAATTGTTTTTGGTCATTTGAATTTCAAATTTGTTTAGGATTTTGGATTTAGATATTAGAATTTTAACACAGGGGACGTGGTGTAACGGGAGCACACCGCGGTCGCATCGCGGAAATGGGGGTTCGATTCCCCCCGTCTCCATCCTGCTTTGCTCGGCCGAAACCGAGCTACGCAGGATGCCCTCCGTAGCTTCAGCGAAGGAGGGCCTTCTATACTTTCGCACTCTTTTCGTAAAAAAGTGATTATTATGAGATACGTATATTTATTAGAAAGTATGTCACATCAAGGTAGTCAATATGTCGGACTTACAACCGATTTGAATCTTCGCTTGAAAGAGCATAATGCGGGAAGATCTCCACACACGGCTAAGTTCCGACCATCGGCAGAGTTTATCCTGAGCAACACCGAATGGACTCAGGATTTTCAACTTTTCTTTGTCGGATTTTCTGCGTAAGATGATTAGTACATTTTGTTAGGTTGACAGAAAATCTTGTTTTCGTGGCTCGGCTTGAACAAAGGGCAGGTCAGCATGTTCGAAATTAAATGTCCGAAATGTGGGGCGAATATCAAAAGCATTCTGCGTGACTACGTGCAATGGCGCAGCGATAGGCGAAAGTGCCCACGCTGTGGAGCACAACTGGAGATTTCAAATGCTATTCTATGCTTTGGGCTTTGCGGCTTGATATTTGGTATTATCATAGGTGGTTCACATCATTTGAGTTTTGGTAATGAATGGCTCAGGTTGGCAATAGCGGTACTTGTCTGCTGGATGGTTTTACCGATCATAGTTCGAGCCGTCGGACGATGGCACATTCTACCCGAAGGTCAAAAAAGCACAGTTGGGATACGTAAGTGGTCACGTCTTGTCCCTGTTAGCATCTTGGTTCTTGCAATTGCTTTTGGAATTACATACTGTGTTGTACGTATTGCATTTGTGGTAATTGGTGAATGGTAACTTGTAGAAGGGGACAAAGATGAAAAAGTTTGACTCTGTCGATTCGCCTCAGGCGGACCAGTTACCAATTACCAGTGACCGGTTATCAACAAAAAGGAAAGGATTTCACCGAGACGCACAAGAAAAGATTTTTGAGTATCGTTAGTAACGCGGATCTATCCTGTCCGTTAGAGCAGAACATCTTCGATAAGGCATATAAAGCCTTGACGAGTAAGAAAGGGATGAAAAAAAGATGTAAGGGGATTTTCGACTGATTATGATTATCACTCCTGTGAAAGGTTGTCACCCCCAAAAACATAGAACTAATGAGCAGCTCGTGAAGCCCAAACTTTGATCTATACCCTAAAGCATGAGCTACGGAACACGAACAACAAACCCTAAATTTACTTGCCGGCAGGCGGTATTTGGATTATATTAATGACGAACTAAACCGACTAACAAAATTGCTAAGTGTTTTGGGGCGAAGTCTTTTTTAAGGGAGAATAATAATGCCAGTGAGAATTCCTATTATATTGATTGACGATGAAAAGGACATGCTCGAGATGCTTGAGTATCATCTGCGCCTGTATGGCTTTGAGGTCTATACAGCAGCGGACGGCCCATCGGGCCTGGAGTTGGCGAAAAAGAAAAAAGCAGACTTGATACTGCTGGATTGGATGATGCCGGGGATGAACGGGCTCGAAGTGCTGTCAGAGCTTAAACACAACAAAAAAACAGAGAAGATACCTGTCTTTATGCTTACCGCCAAGGGGATGATCGAAGATATTGAGCAGGCATTCGAGATAGGAGCGGATGATTATATTGTCAAGCCATTTGATGGCAAAGAGCTGGCAAAGAGAATCAAGGCAAAGCTGGCCAAATATGAAGCAAAAGAGCTTACTTAGAGTCCTCTTAAGAACTAAAGCCGACCCGGTGAGGTCTTTGCCGGTAGCGGTTTCAGTTTAGCGTAAGCGTGCTTGATTCTGAGTGGAGAAAGGCGTAATATTTAGGCCGTGCAAACCAAAGTCAAGATAGTTTATAAGCCGGACCGGTCAACGAAACACCTTCAGCCGATATTTATGGCGAAGGTGCCGGCCGGGTTTCCTTCGCCGGCGGCGGACTACGAAGAAGATAAGCTCGATTTGAATAAGCACCTTATAAGAAATCCGGCGGCGACGTTCTTCGTTCGGGTCGCCGGAGATTCAATGGTCAAAGCCGGCATCCATGACGGCGACCTCTTAGTTGTAGATCGGAGTATCAAGCCCAGAGATAAAAACGTCGTTATAGCTGTCCTCAACGGTGAGCTTACGGTCAAAAGAATCCGCATCAGTAAGAATAAAAGGCTAAGCCTTAAACTGACGCTTGAAGCCGAGAACGAAAACTACCGGAGCCAGGAAATCAATGAGGAAATGGAATTCGAGGTCTGGGGGGTGGTGACAAACGTTATACACGCATTATGAAAAGTGTATTTGCACTTGTTGACTGCAATAATTTCTACGTTTCGTGTGAGCGGGTCTTTGAGCCAAGCCTGCAAAATAGACCCGTCGTTGTGCTCTCCAACAACGACGGCTGCGTAGTATCGAGGTCGAACGAGGTAAAAAGGCTCGGCATCAAAATGGGCGTGGCGTTTTTCGAGGTCAAAGACGAGGCCGAAAAAAACGGCGTGATAGCGTTTTCCTCTAATTACAGTCTTTACGCCGACATGTCACGCCGGCTGATGGAAACGCTCTGCAGCTTTACGCCTGAGATTGAGGTGTATTCAATTGATGAAGCTTTTTTGAATCTTGCAGGATTAAGCAATAACCTGGCGGACTATGGACGAAAAATCAAAGAGACCGTCAGACAATGGACCGGCATGCCGGTATCCATCGGCATCGCCCAGACGAAGACGCTGGCAAAGATAGCCAACAGAATCGCCAAAAGGACCACCGAGGCGGCCGGCGTGTTTGAGCTTACAGACAGCGCCGTTGATGAAATTCTGGCGCAGACCGGCGTAGAGCATATCTGGGGAGTGGGGATAAAAACCGCAATTAAATTAAAAAGAGCAGGGATCGAGACTGCACTTTCCCTTCGTGACGCTGATGTGGAATGGATACGGCAGCGGTTCGGCGTTGTTGGCGTTAGGATGGTTTACGAGCTGCGCGGCATTAGTTGCTATGAATTAGAGCAGCAGCCAGCGATGAAAAAAAGTGTCACCGTATCGCGAATATTCGGCAGAAAAGTAGAAACAGTCGAAGAGCTCAAGGAAGCGATAGCAACCTACACTGCAAGGGCCAGCGAGAAACTTCGGGAGGAAGGTTTAGCTGCCGGCGTGATGATAGTCTTTGTGATGACAAGCCGGTTTGTTAATAAGCGCAAAAGGTACTTTAATTCGCATACGGCTGCCTTTCCGACCGCCACGAATTATACGCCTGAGCTGATTGATTGCGCTACAAAGGCTGTGGAGCAATTGCACCGAAAAGGATTTCAATATAATAAAGCCGGCCTCATTCTCGCTGGGCTTGTACCGGAGGATAGTGTGCAGGCCAACTTTCTCGATAAGCTCGACAGGCAGAAATCAAGAAGGTTGATGCAGGCGGTTGATGCCGTTAATGCGAGATTGCCTTTTACGCCGCTGCGGTGGGCTGCGGAAGGAATAAATCAGCCGTGGCAGGCAAAATTTACCAGACGCTCCAAGAGATTTACCACCCGATGGGACGAGCTGCCCGAAGTAGCATAGCTCGTTTAGCCATCGCCGTACCGGCGATGGTTCCCTAAAACCATTTTTTAAGTCGCCGTGCCGGCGACTGCTAAACGGTAATCGCAACTTATGACGGGTAAGATTTACATAGGAATAGCGGGTTGGTCATATCCGGACTGGAAGGGGATTGTATATACCAGGCCTAAGGTTGACCAGCTCGAATACGTGAGCAGATTCGTTGACTGCGTCGAAATCAACAGCACGTTCTATCGGCCGCCGTTTGAAAAGACTACAAAATCCTGGCTGCACAGAACCTCTGAAAAAAAGGATTTCTTCTTCACGGCGAAGCTACACCGTGACTTCACTCATGAAGGTAAAATTGATGCTGAAATGGTAAGATATTTTCATAAAGGCTTTCAGCCCTTCCTGGAAGCAAATAAACTAAAACATCTGCTGGCTCAATTTCGATATGATTTCGCTGACTGCCCGGAGAGCCGGCAGCACTTAGCCAAAATTGTGGAGAGCTTCGCCGACGCGTTCAATCTTGCTGTAGAAGTGAGGCACAAATCGTGGGAAAGAAAAGAGGCTCTGGATTTCCTGCAACAACTTGGCGTAACGGTAGCCAACCTTGATTATCCGACAACCTACAACTCATTTAATATGCAGCACTGCACCGTCGGCAAAACCGGCTATTTCAGGATGCACGGCAGAAATTTTGAAAAATGGTTCAGTAAAGAAGCCGGCAGAGATGAAA
>CAZVWH010000042.1:0-22226 GCA_964631175.1 uncultured Pirellulales bacterium
AAGAGTTCAGAATGTCATTTCGAGCGAGCCGAAGGCGAGTCGAGAAATCTGTTTTTGAGCAGATTTCTCCACTTCGCCCCCGTGCTTTCTGCGAAAGCAGAAATGGACGCTTCGGTCGAAACGACGGTGAGGCTTTTCAACAAAGCAAATTCCCATCTAAATCATCTTTATTTTTCCAACTAAATATATAGAATAATCTTAATGAAAGCAAATATACTTTACCTCAGGAGTTAAACAGGTATGAGCATATTATCAGCTATTGGAAAAGTGATTCTTCCCGACCGCGGCGACCGTTATTTAAGCACAACACTATTTCGCCCAATATGCGTAAAATGTCCACCATAACGCTTGTAAAGTCACTCGTTATAGGATATAAAGATAATAGGCATAGAATAAGGAAACAGTATGAAAAGACACGTTCAGCAAATAAGGAAAAAGATTCTTCCAACCTTACGACGGTACGATGTTACAAGAGCTGCCGTTTTTGGGTCTTTCGCACGAGGAGAAACTACAAAACGCAGCGACATAGACTTATTAATAGAGTTTAAAGGCGAAAAAAGCCTCCTTGACCTTGCAGGTCTTAAGATAGCGTTGCAGGAGCTACTGAAAACCAAGGTTGATGTGCTCACCTATAATTCCTTGCATCCACTGCTCAAAGACAGAATCTTAAGCGAACAAGAGATAATCTTATGAAGAAAGACCCAAAGATTTTCCTCGAGCATATATTGCAATGTATAGAACGCATCGAGGAATATACGGAGGGAATAACAAAGAAATAGTTTCTTGAATCCGTACAATTACAAGATTCAATCATTAGAAGAATCGAAATTATGGGCGAGGCTGTTAAGAATATACCCAAGCACGTAAAAGACAAATATCCGGCCATTGCCTGGAAAGAGATAGCCGGCATGAGGGACATCCTTATACATGAATACTTTGGGGTTGATTTGGGACTAACCTGGAAAGTCGCCACAAAAGACGTTCGCCGATTAAAAAACAGGCTCTTGAAAGTGAAAAAAGATTTAGACGATCAATGGCTTTTATAAGTAACGTGACAACGAACTAAAGCAGATCGCCATTGAATGGTGCCAAGAAAACAACATAGAGTTTGAAGACAAATCTCGGTAGGGTGGGCTTTTAGCCCACCGAACCACTATTCTCGTAGGCTTCAGCCAAAATCTTAATCGGATGTCTTACAAACTTTTCGCTTATATGTTCTATCTGCATCTTGCAGGCGGCGCATTCGGTAAGGACATTTTTTGTCGGCGATTTTTCAAGTGCCTCTTTTAATCCCGCTCCTATCTGCTCGGAAAGCTCGTAATTTTTCTTCTGCATTCCGAAGGTCCCGGCTAAGCCGCAACAGCCAGCCTTTAGCTCAATAACTTCAATTCCGCAAAGCTCCCGCAGTAGTTTTACACTCGCTTGCGAGTCCCCCACCGCAGATAAATGACACGGCAAATGATAAACAAACCTTTTCGCCTGTTTAGCCCCCAGGCCTGCCCTGAGCGAAGTCGAAGGGTTTACCTGGGGGTTCTTCAACTTGCCATGAATGTACAAATCCCACAAATAATTCATTAATTCATACGTATTTTGTGAAACAAGTTTTGCATCTGCACCTGCAATGAAATGGCGAAGCTCATCCCTCAGACACAACACAGCGCTCGGCTCGGAGCAAACAATCTTGCAGCCATCACGAACCACCTTTGATAAATATTTCACATTGTATGCCAAGTCCTTTCTGGCCCTTTTGACGTCACCATAGACAATAGCCGGCAGCGGCGCAGGCCTTTGCTTCGGCAAAACCACCTCAATATCATTGTGCCGCAGGACCTCAATAACAGCAAAGCCCAGCTCGTGGTCGTTATAATTGGCATACGTATCAACAAAATACGCCACCTTATCGATCGGTTTCTCTATAGGCTGGCAAGCTGCCAGATATTTTCGTCCCGCCCTTAAAAACGAGCCGCGTCTAAAAGCCGGCATTTGCCTTTTGCGAGAAAGCCCCGTGAACTTCTCAAGCAGCCACTTAAAAATGCTAAAGCGCATCACAAAATTTGAAACAGGTGCAAAAAAGCTGCCCACCATACTCAGGTAGCGATTGCGAGCTAACAGTAACTCGGCCCATCTCAGGCTTCCGCGCTTAACGAACTGCGCTCGTGCGGTGCTCATCAGCTTGGAGACATCAACTCCTGAGGGACATTCCAAAAGGCACGCTTTACAATTGACGCACAAATCCAGGAATTTTCTAAACTGCGGCGACTGGAAATCTTTGTCCGAGAGCTGCCCCGTCACCCAGAAATAAAGTATATTAGCCTTCGCCCGCGAGCTGGCTAATTCTTCACCCATCGCCCTAAAAACCGGGCACATCCGCAAATCGGATTCTCTGCCAAGGCATAGTCCGCAGCCATAGCACTGCTGAAGCTCAATTTCAAGCTCGTCTTTTTCAAAGAGTAAATCCGTTTTGAGCCTTTCCGGCGAGAGCTTATATTCAGCCCTTAAGTTCTTGACCATAACATCGGGATCGTCATTTATGATCTTGCCGGGATTCATTAAGCCATGAGGGTCGAATATGTTCTTTATCCTCCCAAGGAGCTCGTAATATTCGTAACCGTATTGTCTTTTTATGAAGGCGGCCTTTACCAGCCCATCTGCATGTTCGCCGCTAATAGTCCCGCCCAGCGACCAGGCAAGCTCGAAAACCTCATTAGCAATCTTCCGCATCTTTTGTACTTCAGCCGGTTCCGTCAAATCCATGAACGGGCGAATGTGGAGCAGGCCGTCACCGGCATGGCCGAAAAAAGACATCGCAATATCATACTTTTTGCCAATCTTCTGCAGGTCGGTTATGTATTCTCCCAGCCGCTCATTTCCAACGGATATATCCTCCATAAATTCAGCCGGATGCTTTTTGTCCCTGCTTCTATAAAGCAACGGCCCGGCATCATTGCGTAACTTCCAAAGCCTATCCTGCCGTTCTTGGTCGAAAACAATACTTCGTCCGCTCGCGAGAGTTCCTACTGCCGAATCGGTTTGCTGTATTTTTTCGTTGGCCTGTTCCTGTGTTTGGCCATAATGTTGCACCAAAAGAACTGCGGCAGCATCAGCCGGCAGAATGTCCCGATATTCGGGCAAGGCATCAAACGCCATATTTATCAATCTCTTGTCCATCAGCTCACAAGCTGATGCGTCGCTTTTGACAATAATCGGTACAGCGCGTGACATCTCTTCAAGCGAATCAAACTCAAGCTGCAATAAGGCCTTTGCTGCCGGCACAGGGACGGTTCTGAGCCGGATTTTCGTAAAAATAGCCAGAGTTCCTTCCGAGCCTGCCAAAAGACGTGCCAAATCTATTTTTCCATTGTGACAAATTCCTGCGATATTATAGCCACTACGATTCCGTCCATATTTGGGTAATGCTTTACTTATCACTTCCTCTTTAGCGGCAAGGACGTCAGAACACTTTTTAGCGATCGAGCCGACTGTGTCTTCTTGTGCCTTTCGCACTTCAAAATCATTTCTGAATTCCACAACACTTCCATCAGCTAAAACAGCCTCGACACTTTCCATGTAGTTGGCGATATAACCGTATTGGAGCGAATGTGCACCGGTGGCATTATTGGCAATGCACCCCCCTACCGTCGCGCGGTTACCGCTGGATGGGTCAGGCCCGATTTTTCTGCTATACTTAGCCAAGCGATTATTCAAATCATCTAAAACTACGCCAGTCTCACAAACAATCGTTGCCCCTTCGCCCTCCACACCAATTATATTGTTCATATACCGGGTCATATCGAAGACTACTCCGCTGCACAGGGCTTCACCTGCCACGCCGGTCCCTGCTCCGCGGGCTACTATCGGAATACCTTTAGCAGCGGCATACTTAACAACAGCAACTATGTCACCCGTATCACGCGGCGCAATAACACACTCCGGAACTATCCTGTAAATACTTGCATCCGTGCTGTATGCTACCCGGCGTAATATATCAGCATAAACATCACCGCGCACGACTTTGGCTAAATCAGCAGTTATTTTTTCCGGTCCTTTGTTCATTGCTTACTTAATTCTCGTAAATGTGAGTCCTTTTTTAGCTATTGTTCAAAATCACGAGGTAAGAACTGAGTTTGTGAAATGATTCCGCTCATCCGCAGGACCGCAAGGTCATCCGCGCTAACCTGCCCATTGATGAACTGTTGCACGGTAGGATGAGGATGATTACGAATGTAGTCAGGGTCACCATCGGCAATAATTTTTCCGTTATGCAGCATAACGATACGATCCGCTATCTTATATGCGCTCTTCATATCATGTGTCACTACGATAGTCGTCTCTCCGAGCTCTCTTTGCAGCTTCAACACAAGCTCGTTGATTATGTCCGCACGAATAGGATCCAGTCCCGTGGTTGGCTCGTCGTACAAAATAACTTCCGGATTCAGCGCAATAGCTCTGGCTAAAGCCACTCTTTTTCGCTGACCACCTGAAAGATTAGCCGGATAATAACTCTGATAGCCGTCAAGACCAACCATCGCCAGCTTGGCTTTAACTATATCCTCAACCTCACGCCAGTCGGTTATTTTATAATGCTGTTTGATAGGGAACATTATATTCTCAGCAACGGTGAGACTATCAAACAACGCTCCGCCCTGGAAAAGAAAACCATAGTGGACACGTATCCTGTTAAGCTCTTTCTCGCTCAAATCGTCAACTCTTTGACCCTTAAAATATACCTCGCCTGAAGTCGGCCTCAATAAGACTATAAAATGTTTTATCAAAACAGTCTTACCACATCCGCTTGGCCCAATCACAACAGTCGTCTTGCCTTTCTCTATAGTTAAAGAAATATTATCCAAAACAACCTTTTTTCCGAACTGCCTCGTAAGGCTCTTAATAACAATTATACCGTCACGACTCGACTGAGCTCGTCGAAGTCCAAGCTGCGTTTGTCTTTCTTCAATTGGCTCTTTCACTTTATTATCTCTTTTTTCTAAAAAAGCTATAACCTACCTGATGTCATCAGACGAGACTTTTAATCGGCCAAAATGTAGCGTAAACAGCCTTGGAAATTACCGCCAGAGCAAAATCCAATGCCAATATCGAAATAAAACTGGCAACAAACGCTTCTGTACAGGCCTGTCCCACACCATGTGCGCCCTCTTTGCAAGTAAAGCCTTTATAACAGCTAATACCCGCAATCGCCCCTCCAAAGAAAAACCCTTTTATAACACCTATAGACACATCCCATAGTTCCACGCCGTATGCGCTAAAGTTCCAATACGCCCGACTGTTAATGCCCAGTTGAAAAAAGCTCACTAAAGCTCCTCCCACGACACCCATAAAATCTGCGTATATAATAAGAACCGGCGTAAGCAGCAGGCACGCTAAAAGCCGCGGCGCCACC
This sequence comes from uncultured Pirellulales bacterium, assembly GCA_964631175.1. Taxonomy (GTDB): domain Bacteria; phylum Planctomycetota; class Phycisphaerae; order Sedimentisphaerales; family Anaerobacaceae; genus CAZVWH01. The sequence continues at coordinate 5,399 of CAZVWH010000042.1, forward strand.
AAATATCGTATCGGGTCGGTCCCCATGCTCTTCACCGCGTCAATCTGCTCGGTGACATTCATCGTCCCCAGCTCAGCGGTCAAAGCCCCGCCAATGCGACCCGCTAACATAACTGCTGCCAGCACAGGCCCCAGCTCCTTCACAACCGAGATATTAATCAAAACACCGAGATGCTCTTGCAGACCCATACCCGCAAGCTGGTCGTAAGCCTGAACCGCCAGCGTCATTCCCACAAACGCGCCCGTTATCATTATAACCGGCACACTGCGAACGCCGATGAGATTCATCTGGCTCCAAACAAGCGGATATGTTCGGCTGCTGGTACAACTCCGCACTGAAGTGACCATTGCCTGCCACATAAATCTTCCAAATTGGCCTATATTACCCAAATCTTCAATTGTTTTTGCTCTGACTGTCGCAATCATAATAACCGCACTCCAAAACAGCATCCCATACAAAATTCATGACGCGATTTATTGATATATTGATTACCGTCTTTTTATCAATCTAAACCTTTATTGTCAAGATTATCAAATCTTATTGCTGCCCTGCTGAAGTTTACCTCATACTGCGATGTGGACTCGCCAGCCGTGACAGCAGCTTTGCTTTACGAAGCGAAGCTGCTGTTGATGAATTTATCGTTACAACTTCTACATTATAGAAAGTGAAGCCCCACGGGCGGAGCCCGTGGGGCTTCACTACAGTGTCAATAAAATACGAATTAATTAATGCCGTATTAACAGCCTTTTCGGCTAATCGAAACAACTGTAAATTATTACGGTCTTAATGACGAGTAGCACCTTAGGTTATAGGACGTCAGTTCCGTCGAATATGCTGGTCGCGCACTTAGAGAACAAGTCAATACGGTTTATGGAAGTCCTCGCCATATCAGAATTAAACTGGAGAAATCTTAGCAATTGTTCAAACAATAATAACAAATAAGTTTTCTTGCGATTCCGATTCATCTGATGTATTCTGCAAGGCTGATGCGAACAAAAGTTATAAAACTCGATGCGGCTAAAGCTGATATAGCAAAAATAAAGGAAGCCGCAGCGGTAGTCGATGCCGGCGGTCTCGTGGCATTTCCCACCGAAACAGTTTATGGAATTGCCTGCCGAGTTAAGTCCGATTCGTTAATAAAGCTGGACAGCCTCAAAGGCCAGCGGCAGGAAAAACATTATACATTACATATCAGCCGGCCAAGCGAGGTTGGAAAATACGTGCCGACAATCAGCCTAAGAACTCAAAAATTAATCAAGAATGTCTGGCCCGGTCCCTTGACTATTGTATTCCCCTTAAATGAACAGGACATGCACAAACAGCAAAAGAATCTCAAGAGAGAGACCTTTGAAGGCTTATATAAAAATAGCTCCATAGGAATTCGCTGTCCTGATAATCCGATAGCTTCCATATTATTAAGGTTAATCCACCATCCTGTAGTTGCACCGAGCGCAAACATAACAGGCCAAAATCCCGCAGTAGAACCTAACCAGGTCCTCGAACAGCTCTCCAATCAAATTGAGCTGCTGCTGGACGCAGGGCCATGCAAATACAAAAAGAGCAGCACTGTTGTAAAAATAGGCAAAAAAGAGCTGGAAGTTCTAAGGCCAGGTGTACCTTCTCAAACAGAGCTGCAAGCATTGTCAACAGTTAAGCTTCTGTTCGTTTGTACCGGCAATACCTGCCGAAGTCCTATGGCTGAGGGGATATGTCGAAAATATCTTGCTGAAAAATTAAAATGCAAAGTTGACGAACTCGATAAAACAGGTTATAAAGTTTCATCAGCGGGTATTATGGATCTGGCTGGTGCTCCGGCAAGCGGTGAAGCAATAGCAACCTGTGAAGCTTTAGGGATTGATATAACGGCTCATAGGAGCAAGGTATTGACCCCAGAGCTTATCCAAGAAAGTGATTTTATATTTGCAATGGAGCAAATACATTATAATCACATTACTGCTTTATGCTCGGAAGCCCAGAGTAAGTGCGCGTTATTGGCAGAAAACCACGATATTATTGATCCAATAAGCCAGACACAAGAGTTTTTCAATAACTGTGCGACATTGATAGAAAAAGCTGTGAAAAAAAGGATTGATGAGTTTGCAATCCGTTCTCCGTAGGAGTACGAAGGATGAATATGAAAATAGCAGTAGGAAGTGATCATCGCGGTTTTGAAGCTAAACGGTTAATCAAGGCTATAGTCACCCAGTTAGGCCATGAGTGTATAGATGTTGGCACTGGTGACAGCAATCCGGTTGATTATCCTGATTTAGCATACCTGGCGGCAATGGAGGTATCAAAAAAAGAGGTTGACAGAGCTATTTTAGTGTGTGCAACGGGCCTTGGTATGTGCATCGCTGCAAACAAAATAAAAGGCATCAGAGCCGTTTTATGTCATGACGAGCTAAGTGCCCAGATTTCACGTGATCACAACAATGCAAACGTACTTTGTCTATCAGGCGATCAGATTGTAGAGACGCTGCTGCGCAAAATCGTGGAAGTCTGGCTAAATACCGAATTCGCCGGTGGAAGGCATCAAAGAAGAGTCAATAAAATAGCAGCTATCGAACAAGGAAAAAACCCGCGAGAAATCACAAACAACTGATTCAAAATACAACCGGCGAAGTAAGTTAAACTATAATTCAAACCGCTATTTATTCCTTCGAAAATACATGTATCAATTATTGTCAGATTAAAGCTATCCGGTTGGGGATACTGCCATCCGCTCAAGTCTTTTCTTTAGTTGCTCAAAAGATGACTGTAGCATTTTGATGCGGTCGTTAAGCCCAGAAATATCTGTTACATAACTTCGTAACTGAGCTGTGAGCTGCTGGATGCTTGCCTGAGCTTCTCCTGCATCGGCTGGTGTCACTTCCAGCAACTCAGTCAGCTTCCTAATCCGCTCCTGCAATTCATCTCGCTCATCAGTGAGTGTATCAACCTTTTGTTGCAATTCATCACGCGACCGAGCCAGCTCTTCGATCTGTTGTTGCAAATTATTACATGATTTGGTTAGCTCAACGACCTGCTTTTGCAGCTCATCGCGTGACACAGTAATTTCATCGATTTGGCCCTGCTGATCGCCGCGAGTCTGTGTCACTTTAGTAAGTTCGGCTTTAGTTTCCTGCAAAGATTTTGACAGCTCGGATACACTCGCCTTAAAGGCGTCCCTTTCGCTCTGAGCTTTCTTCAAAGTAACCTTTAGCTCCGCCAACTCTGCTCCGGCTTGTTCGGCTTCTTTGATAGCCTTTTGCTTCTCGACATCCTCACAGCCCATTATAGCGAGCAAACATGTCACAGTGAGTAAAAATGTAGGAATCCGTTTCCACCTGCTCATTTCGGTCCTCCTTTCCCGTTCGTCTCAAGTGAGTTATAACTTCGAGATTTTTTGCTTGGTGCAGAATAACAAAATGCAAATCAGACCTTAGCAGTCCGCCGCAGTCGGCTCGATCTGGTCGAGGCAGTTTTTGCAGTTGATTTTATCAGAACCATACGTGAGCGCAGCTTTCTTCTGCTTAACGCTTCGGCCCCTATTGAACGCAACTTTTGGTATCTATTTTCAAGTAAGTTATCAGTCTTAGTGCGTTTGAGGTCTGCTAAGGTTTTCGCAATGTACCTTTCGACATTATAAACAGTATCGTGAACGTTACGATGCGCTCCGCCAAGGGGCTCCGAAATAATCGTGTCAATCAATCCCAGCTTGCTCAAATCTCTGCTGGTCAGCTTGAGCGCCTGTGCAGCATCTGGTGCCTGTGAGCCGTCACGCCAAAGAATTGCAGCACAGCCTTCAGGTGATATTACCGAATAATAAGCAAATTCAAGCATTGCCAGCCTATCGCCCACGCCTATTCCTAAAGCGCCGCCCGAACCACCTTCACCGATACAGATGCAAATTATCGGCACCCTTAAACGTGACATCTCCGTAAGATTGACTGCTATCGCCTGAGCTTGACCCCGTTCCTCGGCTCCAATACCCGGATAGGCCCCCGGTGTGTCAATTAACGTAACAATGGGAATGTCAAATTTTTCAGCTAATTTCATTTTAGCTATCGCTTTTCGATAACCCTCAGGATTGGGGCAACCGAAATTGCAGGCAATTTTTTCCTTTGTGCTTTTGCCTTTGTTTTGGCCAACGATTAATACCTTGTTCCTGGCGATCTGCCCAAAGCCGGTTATGATTGCCCGATCATCACCGAAGCATCTGTCGCCGTGCAGCTCGCGAAAATCCTTTACCATCAGGTCAATATAGTCAGTAAGAATCGGTCTCTTGGGATGTCGGGCAACCTGCACAATCTGCCAAGGAGTTAGATTTGAATATATTCGTTTCAACTCGGCAACCTGCTCGCCCTGCAGGCATCGGATCTCAGCAGAATAGTCTATGCCTTTGATTGAACCGAGCTTGCGCAGCTCATTCATCTGACGATCAAGGTTAGCTACTTTTTCCTCAAAGTCCAGATGATCACCGCTGCCAATTCTATTATGATTACTCTGCATCTTGCTTGTTACTGTTCCGTTCAGACTTTTATAGCACTGTAAAAATGCTCACAAAAAAAATTGTCCTCACAAATCTGTGGGACTTCAATTTTTTCGCCATATCCATCGGCACTTTCTATAAACTAAGAATGCTAACATTTTGATAGAATAAATCAAAGAAAAAAATTGACATATGGTTCAGCCTGCTATACTTTTTAGCAGAAAGCATTTTCCGCTGTATTTTCATAAGGTCTTTATTTTGAAAGAGTTAAGACAAATAACCGTAATCGGATTGGGTCTTTTAGGTGGTTCTGCAGCTTTAGCGATTTTACGCTCTTTGCCCGGCGTAAAAGTCGTAGGTTACACGCATCGCCCTGCCACTCGCCGAAAAGCAAGAAAGCTGGGCGTTGCTATAGAAATCGCTGATGACATAGCCCAGAGCGTATTGCAGGCAGACCTTGTCATCCTGGCCACGCCTATCTGCACGTTTGAGGAAATCTTTATAACAGTTGCCGACGTGATACCGAAGGGAAGTATTATCACCGACCTCGGCTCGACAAAAGTCCTGCCTGCCCGCTGGGCAGCCAAGAGACTGCCCAAGACAGTTCATTACGTTGGCTCACATCCGATTGCCGGCTCAGAACAAAGAGGCATAGAATTTGCCAGAGACGATTTATTCGACCAGGCCCCCTGCATCCTGACGACGACCCAAAAGACCAGCCGCCAGGCTGTTCAAACACTTAAGAGATTCTGGTCGGCTCTTGGCTGCCGAGTAACATTGATGAGGCCGACAGAGCACGATAAAATTTTAGCAAATATCAGCCATCTGCCACATGTGACAGCGGCGGCATTGATAAATGCCAACAACAGCGAGGAATTAAAATTAGCCGGCAAAGGTTTCATAGATACCTCCAGAGTTGCATCGGGACCGGCCAACATCTGGGCTGATGTGCTGTTGACAAATTCAAGCAACATTAACCGAGGGATTGATAAAATCACAGCGGAACTATCAAAGCTGAAAAAAGCAATCAAAAACCAGGATAAAAGCAAGATCGAAAAACTGCTCAAGGCGGCAAGGGAAAAACGTGCGGCAATGATAAAATATAAAATAAAGAGAAAGGAACTAATTTAGGGGGGCCACACTATGAGACTTGGAGAATTAGCATTCGCATGTTACGTGTTCGATAAAGCCTATTATGGTAACAAGGCATACATCGACTTCTTAAGTTCCACTAATAGTCATCCTAATCTTTGCGAAGATGAACATTGTCAAGCCCTTTTCAAATTTCTGAATAGATGGTACTGTAGACTTCCTAAAGATGAGGGTAAGGAATATTGTGATATAACATGCCAAAATATAAAATCTTGGTATAAGCAATATCAAAATAAACTTCCAGAGGAGGAAATAAACTTGTTGGAACTAAGAGAGCAGTTGGATAACGTAAACTGTGCATATGAAGATCTTAAAAATCGAAGCGCAGGAATTCGCAAAATCGCTGAAACAGCCGCCTCTAAAATTCTTTTTGCTATCAAGCCAAAAAGCCTTATCCCATGGGACAATAAAATCCACAAAACATTATCTCCGAATGGGTCGTATAGCGATTTTCTCAAAAAAATGCAATCGTTAGTTTGTGAGATTAAGATGCTATGTAAAAATCAACATTTCACATTGACGGAATTAGCAGAAAAATTAGGAGAGTCAGGAAAGATTCAAATAAATGGCCAGACGATACCAAAAACAATACCAAAGTTAATCGATGAGTACAATTGGATAACAATAACCAAAGGATGTAAGCCAGATAAAGAAACTTTGCAACAGTGGTTTAGATGGAGTAAATAAAACGCGAAACTATTATATCGGCAAAAGAAGAGATTGCTTCGGTCGCTTAGCTCCCTCGCAATGACACAAAAAAAGATTCCAATGTCATTGCGAGGATAGCTTAACAAGCGTTCGTTTTTGTCATTGCGAGCGAGACGCAGCCGAGCGTGGCAACCTCATCACCTTAATATCGATTAAATGCAGTATGAGGTTAAAAGTTGATAAAAAAAGTGACGCTCTTCACTTCCGCCTCGACGAAAGTAAAGTAGTTGAGTCAGAAGAAGTTCGTCCCGGTGTAATCCTTGATTTTGATAGTGATGGCCGTGTCGTTGGTGTTGAGTTCCTTGAAATCAGCTCACGTGCCACCTGGGAAGAACTTTCATCTCTGCAATTCCAAACAGGGTAAAATCTCTAATATTATCATGATAGGATGGAATTATTAGCCTGATAAAAGTAAAGGAGTATCAACGTGAAACAATGGCGTTTTGAGATTTTTAATCGATCCGGCTTTACAGACGTGCATGGCAGCAGCGTGCTGGAGGATATTAAAGAGCTGGGTATAGATTCGGTTGAAGCAGTTCAATCAGCTAAGGTCTTTCTTATCGAGGCCGATCCCTCGACTGCGCTCTCCACAGGACGCCTTACGGCGGGGACAGGCTTCGATGAGACCTTCGCAAAGCGCTTGGCAAATGAGCTTTTGGCTGACCCGGTTTGTGAAGAATATTATATAGGCAGAAGCGGCCCACCGGCCGGGCTGGCAAAGGCAACATTAATCGAAGTGCACTTGAAAAGCGGCGTCACTGATCCCGTAGCTGAATCCGTTATGGCTGCTCTTGCCGATATGAACGTTAAAGCCAACAATGTCCGCACCGCACGAAAGTATATACTTTTAGGTGACATCAGACAAAATCAAACCGAGACCATCGCTAAAAAAATCTTAGCAAATGATTGTATCGAAGTCGTGCTAATCGGCAATGAAGCAGAACCACCGAGTCCACATTTAAGACCATACGAGCTGAATATTGTACATTGGCCCATACGCGACCTTGACGACGATGGATTGATGGCGCTGAGCAAGAAAAAGGACCTCTTTTTGAATCTGGTGGAGATGCAGACTATCCAAAGATACTTCCAGCAGCTCGATAGAGAACCAACTGATGTCGAGCTTGAAGCAATCGCCCAGACGTGGAGCGAGCACTGCGTTCATAAAACACTAAAAAGCGCAGTCGATATGTCAATCGACAGCCGGCAATTACACTTTGACAACCTGCTGAAAGACACCGTTTTCAAAGCCACCAAGCAGCTTAATAAGCAATGGTGCATATCAGTCTTTACTGACAATGCCGGCGTAGTGGAATTTGACGAAGACTCAGCTATATGCTTTAAGGTGGAGACGCATAATCATCCCTCGGCACTCGACCCATACGGCGGCTCTGCTACCGGCATAGGCGGCGTAATCCGCGACCCAATGGCGACCGGCCTGGGGGCGAAACCCATCGCCAATACAGATATATTCTGCTTCGGGCCGCCGGACAAAAAACTCGAAGAGATTCCCAAAGGAGTGCTGCATCCGAGAAGAATTATGAAAGGCGTTGTCGCAGGCGTACGCGATTACGGCAATAGAATGGGAATACCAACGGTCAACGGTGCAATCTATTTCGATGACAGATATTTAGCTAATCCCTTGGTTTATTGCGGAAATGTCGGCCTAATTGACAAAAATAAATGCTTCGATAATCCTCAAGTCGGCAATTTGGTCGTGGTCGTCGGCGGCAGAACCGGCCGAGACGGAATACACGGTGCAACTTTCTCCAGCGGCGAAATGACGCACGAGCACGAGACAATCTTTTCACACGCCGTGCAAATCGGCAATCCAATAACAGAGAAGAAAGTGTTGGATGTGCTGCTCCAGGCTAATGAAGTCAATTTATATGAGGCGGTTGCTGACTGCGGGGCCGGCGGACTCAGCGGGGCCGTGGGCGAAATGGGTAAAGAGCTTGGTGTAGAAATCAACTTAGAAAAAGTGCCATTAAAATATGCCGGCCTTAACTATACCGAAATCTGGATTAGCGAGGCTCAGGAAAGAATGGTTTTAGCTGTCAAGCCGGAGAATCTAAAGGCCATAATGAAAATATTCACGGATGAAAATGTCGAGGCGACGGTCGTAGGCAAATTCACCGGCGATAAGAAATTGACTCTGCGATACAACGGCCAGAAAGTTGGTGAGCTGGATATGGAGTTCTGGCACGATGGGCTGCCTAAATACTCCCGCAAGGCGGTCTGGCAAAATCCTAAGCTGGCAGAGCCCGCGATAGCTGAAAAAGATAATTACAATGAAGAGCTTTTGCAAATTCTCTCATCTTTCAATGTGGCCAGCAAGGAATGGGTAATCCACCAATACGACCACGAAGTCCAGGGTGGCTCGGTGGTCAAGCCGCTAACAGGCATAAGCAACGACGGCCCCGGCGACGCAGCGGTAATACAGCCCAAGTTTAATTCGGATAAGGGCCTTGCCATTAGTTGCGGAATGAATCCGTGCTATGGTGACATTGATCCGTATTGGATGGCTTTAGCCGGAATCGATGAGGCAATCAGGAACCTTATCTGCGTGGGCGGACGAGCCGACAGGATTGCGCTTCTGGATAACTTCTGCTGGGGCGATTGTACAAAGCCGGAAACGTTTGGCCCATTAGTGCGGGCAGCTCAGGCCTGCTACGACGGCGCGATAGCCTTTAGCGCTCCGTTTATCTCCGGCAAAGACTCGCTTAACAACGCATTCGCCTGCGAAGATGGTTCAAAAATTTCCATACCATCCACACTTTTAATAAGCGCGATATCTTTAGTTGATGACATAAACAAGTGCATCACAATGGACGCCAAGAAAGCCGGCAATTTTCTGTTTATAGTCGGAGAAACCAAAAATGAATTGGGCGGCTCACACTATTATAAAATCAAAGACGAAATAGGAGCCAATGTCCCGAAGTTAGATTTGGAAACAGCCCCTAAGATTGCACAGAAAATTTCGGCTGCGATAGACCAAGGTCTTATAGTCAGTTGTCACGATTGCTCCGAGGGCGGCTTAGCAGTTGCACTTTCTGAGATGGCTTTTGCCGGTGGACTCGGCATAGAAGCCAATCTACAAGGCCTGCCGATAAGTAAAGATTGTACGCGAATAGATGCACAGCTATTTAGCGAATCGAACTCGCGTTATATCGTGGAGGTTGAGCCGGAAAACTACAATGCCTTCGCAAAGATGATGCTGAATCTGCCTTTCGGCCAAATCGGAAAGGTAACAGAAGAAAAAACACTAACCATAAAAGCGAAAGACGGCAAAACTGTTATCAAGGCAGATGTAGATTCACTAAAACGGTCCTGGCAAAAAACATTTGACTGGTAGTGGTAAACAATGAAAGACGAGGAACAAATATGGCACAAATAAAAGCGATAGTTTTGCGTGCGGCAGGAATAAATTGTGATGTTGAAACCGAGTATGCGCTGGAATTGGCGGGTGCAAAGGCTGAGCGTATGCACATAAACAAAATAATCGAAGATAAAAATGCGCTGGACCAATACCATATTCTCGTTGTCCCTGGAGGTTTTAGCTATGGTGACGATGTTGCTGCAGGTAAGATTCTTGCAAACCAAATCGTGCATCATCTTTTTGAGCCGATACAAAAGTTTATCGAGGATGGAAAACTGGTTCTCGGAATTTGCAACGGCTTTCAGGTGTTGGTAAAAGCCGGGATTCTTCCGGGCAATTCCACCGATGGAGGGTTACGCCGGCAGGAAGTAAGTATTACCTATAACGACAGCGGCAAATTCGAGGACAGGTGGGTACATTTAGCTCCTCAAACCGACAGGTGTATTTTCATCGAGCCGGATAGATATATCTATTTGCCGATTGCACACGCTGAAGGTAAGGTTGTCACGAGGGACAAGGCTACATTAGAGAAATTGAAAGCCGATGGATTCGTCGCTTTTAAGTATGTAGATGAAAACGGCAAAGAAGGCGAATATCCTGTTAATCCGAATGGCTCTGTAGATTCTATAGCCGGCTTGACGGATACAACCGGTCGAGTTCTTGGGCTTATGCCGCACCCTGAACGGCACGTCCGCCCGACTCAGCATCCTCGATGGACCCGCTTAAGAGATAAAACTAATGGAGACGGAATGACAATCTTCAACAATGCTATTAAGTACATACAAAAGAACTTTCAAACTGAAAAAATTCATGCGTTTTGAGTTCCGGTTTGAATTTCCTTGCAGCAATTAAGTCTAAAATGTAAAGTGTGCATAGCGTTAGGGCCCGTAGCTCAGCGGCAGAGCAGTGGACTCATAATCCATTGGTCGAAGGTTCAAATCCTTCCGGGCCCATTCAAAAAAGAAGATAACTTTCAAAATGAGCTCCTTGAAAGTAACAATCCTACTCGGCCTTTACCTTTGCACAGGGTTTCTTTTGACTCTGTAGAATGCAAAGGTTACACTGTGCACAAAAAGCTTTAATAAACTGAGAGGAACGTAACCATGCTGAAATATAAAAGAATGTCTGTATGGGCGATTTGGAGCTTCATTATTATCTCTTGCTTTTGTTATCCGGCTGACGGTTATCAAAATTTTGATGTCGCGATTTATTGCCGGGCCCAGGAAGTACAACACATGGCTGAGCCAAATTGGCTCAACGACCGCTGGGACGTGATTGCCCACCAAGTGAAAGTGGATAAGGTCTATCTCGAGACTCATCGTGATGTGATTCTGGTTGATGAGGAAACAATCACCAAGGCCCGTCAATTCTTCGAAAGCAGAGGCGTTAAAGTCGCAGGTGGCATTACCTATACCATCAGTGAGAGTAACCGCTTCAAGACATTTTGCTACACCAATCCCGAGAAGCGCCAGAAAGCCAGGGAAATCGCCGAGCACACGGCCCGGCTCTTCGATGAGGTCATTCTGGATGACTTTTTTTTCACCAACTGCAAATGCGAATCGTGTATCAAAGCCAAAGGCAATAAAAGCTGGACCCAATTTCGGCTGGACCTCATGGAAGAAGCCGCACGAGAGCTTATAGTCAAACCGGCCAAAGCAGTCAACCCGAAGGTCAAGATGGTCATTAAGTATCCGAACTGGTACGAACACTACCAAGGCTGCGGTTACAACCTCGAAGCCGAGCCAAAAATCTTCGACGGCATCTACACCGGCACGGAAACCAGAGATCCCGTTTACACTGACCAGCACCTGCAGCAATACCAGAGCTATTTGATCTTTCGGTTCCTCGAAAATGTAAAGCCGGGCTGCAATGGCGGCGGCTGGGTCGATACGGGAGCAATGCGATATATGGACCGCTATGCAGAACAGTTGTGGCTTACCCTCTTCGCCAAGGCCCCTGAGATTATGTTATTCGACTTCCGCCGAATGCTACAGCCCATCCGTCAGGACCTGCGCGCCGATTGGAACGGCACGCAAACCAGCTTCGACTTTGACCAGATGATGCAACCCATCAAGCAGCAAGATGGTACATTAGTAACGCCGAGCACGATGGCCCGACCTGCCGGATATGCTCTCGAACAGGTTGATGTTTTCCTCGACAAACTCGGCAAACCCATCGCAGTCAAGAGTTACAAGCCCTATCATTCAACAGGAGAAGACTTTCTGCACAACTTCCTCGGCATGTGTGGTATTCCGATAGACCTTGTGCCCAATTTCCCAGCCGAGGCGAATATGGTCTTCCTGGCCGAATCAGCAAAGTTTGATGACACCATCGTGGACAAAATCAAGGGCCAGTTAATGGACGGCAAGACAGTCATGATTACATCCGGTCTATTAAGAGCGCTTCAAGGAAGGGGAATCGAAGACATTGTCGAGCTAAGATGCACCGACAGAAAAGACGTTACTAATAAGTTTTGGCACCGCCGCGCTTTCTGGAGTCGCCGCGGCGCTACTTATGAGTCCTCCTCCAAAATCGTCATCCCCCAGATAAAGTACCTGACCAATGACTCCTGGGAGGAAATCTCCTGTTTGACCAGCGGCATCGGCTATCCCATCCTTCACTCTGCTGACTATGCCAACAGCCGGCTCTATGTTCTGACCATCCCGGATAACTTCGGCGATCTGTACAATCTGCCGGCCGAGGTGCTGACGCAAATCAAAGAAGTTCTGATGCCAGACCTCTATGTCCATATTGATAGCCCCAGCCAGGTCGCTCTGTTCGTTTATGACAACGACACATTTATTGTGGAGTCTTTTTTGCCGGAACCTGTTGATGTCGGTATTGTCGTTACCAAAAAAATCAGCGGGCTACGTGACATTCTCACCGGCGAAGTGCTTTCCGCAAGTGCCGCGCCTTCAAGTCGGCAGATGTTTGGCCGCCGAGGTCGAGGTGGTGGTGACAGAGTAACATTCAACACACAAATTAAACCACATTCTTATCGAGTATTTAAATGCGAATAGTTCGATGAATTTAGCCAGTGATTGAATATAATCGGCCTTTTTACCTGAGAGTCTGGTCTTTCTTATCAACTTTTGTTGTTGATCTGATGGTAAAATATATCGTAGATACTCAACTTTAGGTGTTCTGCAAGCGCACACATGCGCTTACAAGGTAGTGCCCGAGCCTTTATAACATGTGGATTCTTATTGCTCCAATTGTACCTCCAACGGGAACATTCGCAACTCAGCATATCCAAACTCAATTTGTATCCGAGGGGAAAGCCGTTTCTCTCGGGAAGTAGGCAAGGATCCTTCTTCAGGCTTCCACCTTCGCATAAGCTTTCATCTTCGCTAAAGCTACGACGGACAAGTCGGAGGGCAAACAGGACAATTTTATGAAGGCCGAATGAATATAGATTGAATCAGCCTTCCTATTTTACGATATACGTGCTACAATATTTATATGAGGCTAATCAGAAACCATGCAAGGCTTATGAAAATGACCCGCGAGCAAGATTCATTTGTCGAGGCATCACCAGCCGAGCGAGTGAGCTTTATCTGGGAGCTTACAAAAGAGCTGTGGTCGTTACGGAATCAGCAGGATGCTGAACAAAGACTACAAAGAGATGTTACAAACATTGTTAGACAACAAGGTTAAGTTCCTTGTTGTTGGAGCATATGCGATGGGGGCATACGGATACCCACGCGCTACAGGCGATTTCGATATATGGGTTGAAACATCTATCGAAAATGCCAAGAAGGTTTATCAATCGCTGGTACAATTCGGCGCACCGCTTGCGCAGCTCTCAGAAAAGACTTTTTGCGAAGAAGGCATTATGTTCCAAATTGGTGTAGCACCACGGAGAATAGATATAATAACCCAAATCAATGGCGTTGAGTTTGACAAGGCATACACAGAGATGCAGGATATAGAGGTTGAGGGTTTAAGCATACCGTTCATATCAAAAGAAAACTTGATCAAGAATAAACTGTCAACGGGACGCAAAAAGGACAGGCTCGACGCAGAGTACCTGCAATCTAGTACAGATATTTAGTACATTGGAACCTCCAAATAGTGACTTCAAGCATTATGAAAGGGTTCAATTGTGAATAGAAAAGGAATCACTCGTCGTCAATTCATCAAGGGCACGGCTGCTTTGGCCGGTGCCACCTTTTTGTCGTCTTGTGCTATTGGACCTTCAGCAAAAGGAGCCAAGCTAACGGCTGCGGATCAGGTCACGCTCGGCAAGACAGGATTGAAGCTGAGCCGGCTTGGTTTTGGTGCCGGCAGCAAGAGCGGCAGCATTCAACGAGCTCTGGGAACAGAGGGATTTAACCGGCTAATACGGTATGCGTATGACCAGGGGATTACGTACATCGACACCGCTGAAAACTATAGAACCCACACGTGGATCCGCCAGGCAATTAAGGGTCTTCCACGGGACAAGCTGCTCATCCAATCCAAGATGCCACGGATTCCGGACAAGCCGCTGGAGGTGCTTGATCGCTATCGTAAGGAATTGGGTGTAGATTACATCGACAGCCTGCTGATCCATTGCATGGTCAGGGGCGACTGGGACGAAAGTCACAAACGGCTGATGGATGCCTTCGAAGAGGCTAAGGCCAAGAAGATAATACTTGCCCACGGCGTCTCGTGTCATTCGATGCCTGCTCTGACCAAGGCCGCCCAGTTGGACTGGGTTGACGTCAATTTAGTGCGGATCAATCCGCAGGGCGCTTACATTGATACCAAAGTCGAGGGCTGGAATGCCAAGAGCGATGCGTCTGATTTGCCTGCGGTTGTGGAGCAAATCAAGGTCATGCGCAAAAATCATCACGGCGTTATCGGCATGAAGCTCATTGGGGACGGCGATTTCACAAAGCCGGAGGAACGTGAGAAGTCCATCCGTTATACTATGCAATCCGGCCTGGCGGACGCGGTTGTGATAGGCTTCAAGAGTACTGCGGAGATAGATGAGGCCGTTATGCGTATCAATCGTGCCCTTGCGGTTATCGCTTGAAAGCGTAACTCAGAGAAACTGTCGATGTTTGCATAATCGCCCAAAGGCTCGGCGGAGGCCACAAAATGGCCGCGGGAGCACATTTGCCCAGCCCAATAGAAAACGCCATGCGACTTATCCACGAGCAGGTTGAAGAGCAGATATATGAAAAAGGCAAAAGTGAAAAGTAAAAATGTAAAATGCAACAAGGCTCTTGAAAAAATGCTTTTGCTATTCTGTGGATTAAGGTTACATTATTTTTTTAAATTTGAAGATATAGAACTCAATGATGACAAGTGAGAGTAGAGATAAATAATGAATGATAATTGAGAGAAGGGATTACTCTATAAATATATATTTTATCTTTATAATTCTGGGGTATCAGAGGAGATAAAGTGCAAAATGAAAGATAATCAAGGGAAAATAATTAAACAGAAAATCAAAGAGCTAAAGAGTCTAAATAAGGAATTAGGCTCTAGGAACTACATCGAACTATATAGCCTATATGCAACATGTGAACGTTCGTTTATTAAATATAATTCACTCTTGGCTCGCTCAATAGCATGTAAGGATGACGAAAAAAAGACAGAAATGATTCTCGAACGGTTTTCCTGTAGAGACATTGTGATTGTTTTTTCACACCTTTTCTTGGAGGCAGTAATTTACGATTACGGTGCGATAAACACTTCCGGCTCATATATGAAAAAGTATGTTGATAAGTTGGACTTCCTTGCAAAGTGGGTTGTAGTTCCTCGTTTGGTGACAGGCAATTCCTTTCCCACTGGTTCTCAAGCATATGAGTTGTTAGGGAAGCTTGTTAAGGCCAGGAATGGCTTAGTACATTTCAAAACCAAGCAGCTTTCGGAAGGAAATCTCCTCGAAGATATGGAAAGCATGATAGAAGGTAGAATACATGTCTCTGAGTGCTTTGATTGTATGAGTGAGGCTTTATTTGAGCTATCCAAGTTGGGGGAGAAAAAGTGGGCTTTATTCCAATGGGGTTTTGTAAAGTTCCTCACAGAAAAGTCATACAAAAGGGTTGAAGAGGCTACTACGGAAGCTATCCGCAGCTCATTGGGTATCAACGAAAGTGGAAGTGAATGAAAAGAAGACCAGTGACGGCGAACTATTAATGTTGAGAAAGTCCAGAGAAGGGTAATTATTCCTATTAAAATGTCCGCATAGGTAAAAGCCAATCCTACCCTTGCCAAATTGCGCCTTGGTCACGCCCTTATTGAAGCTACTCTGTAATCCATTGTTCACAGAAAGCAGTTAAATCCCGCTCATCAATTCTTTTATCGTCAATCAAATCTGCGATGGTGGGATTACTATCCTATTGCTATTAAATCGTTTAGATTCAAAAGTCATTTAAACCCATTAATTCATCAGGTGCATCTTCTCCTGAGTCTACCATTGATCCTATTTCGCCGAAGATGCCCCAACCTGCTCCGTCTTGGCCATCGCTTTGCCATACAGTGACAAATTCGCCATTATCACTTAACGCGATATCCGGATATCTCTGATCGCTTTCTACGAAACTGTTTAGCTGAAATTCATCGCCGATTGGCTGGCCTAAGCTGTCAAATCGTTGGCAGAATATATCTCTCTCGACCGTGCTTGATTCAATCTCGCTTTCCCACACAATCACAAACTCACCCATATTGTTCATCGCAACCTGCGGATACTGCTGCGCATCGGCCAGTGCTGTATTAGCGATGAACTGCTCGCCCAATGGTGTGCCGTTAGGATCAAACAACCGAGCGTGAACATCATCATCACTGGCATGGTTTGGGTCTCCATCCCAAGCTACCACAAAGTAGCCATTTGCATCCATAGCGATTGAAGGCCGAGTGATGGTGTTAAACTTAATTGTGCTCGCATCCAAAGGTTTGGTCCTTGCTGAGCCATCGGCATTATACAGCCGGACCATTATTAAGTTGTTACTGCTGCCGTCTTCCATCCAAACAACTGCGAATTTTCCATTTGGGTCCATAGCAACATCCGGGTATCGGCAATCGTCCAGCAAGCTAACCTCAAACTCTTCGCTGACAGCTAAACCGTTTGCATCGAATAATTGACAGGATACAACAGTTGTATCTATCTCTAACCTCTCGCTTTC
>CAZVWH010000043.1:0-22072 GCA_964631175.1 uncultured Pirellulales bacterium
CTTGAGCTTGTCGAACGGAGCTGAAGACTTATTCGCAATGACATCCATTCCGCCGTGGCTCGCTTGGCGAAGCCAAGTCGTGACAGGCAATCAACCTGCGATAGAAAATGTAGGGTGCGATGCTCGTGCTTCGTAGCGATTCATCCTTCGCAGTAGGGTTGCTACGGAGAATGGACCTGTCCTTTATAGTAGCTTTACTACAAATTATGGAAGCCAACTTCGCAGAGTAGCATTTCGCACCATCCATACTAAATCCTGTTATTATCGATTAGGGACGGGCCATTAATGCTATTTATGTCACTTCAGGCGAGGCATTAGGGTCAAAGGGATTGATTCGGACAGCTAACGAGAACAAATATGGATAGTCACCTTTTAAGTGCTCCATGTGAGAAAGCCATTCGCGCACTAATAGCTGATGGACTCTTTTTATGTCACCACTTAAATGCTCGTAATCAGTTTCGGGCAA
Organism: uncultured Pirellulales bacterium; assembly: GCA_964631175.1. Taxonomy (GTDB): domain Bacteria; phylum Planctomycetota; class Phycisphaerae; order Sedimentisphaerales; family Anaerobacaceae; genus CAZVWH01. Next base: position 467 of record CAZVWH010000043.1, read on the forward strand.
ATCAGTAATCTTTTCCCTGTGGGAGAGTTCCTCGGCTAAGTGAAAAACCGCCCAAAGAAGCTCGGTGAAATCCTCATGCTCCAACAAGTTTGGATTCTCCAGCAGCCGTAGTAAAAACGCACGTTTTTCGACGAGAAAATTTGTTAGCCCTTGAAGATCTCCAGCTCGGCTGTCAATCTTATAATTGTGACGTTGCAGCACGGCTTGCATCTGTGTGAAATGCTCCGGCGACCAGTCGTTACTTACAACCAAATGCTTTGAAATCATCCCGGCGTTGGTATCAAAACTGGTAAAATATTTCAATAATGAAGTGCCCACCTCACTGAAAAAGGCTCCTATGACCATGTTCATTTTGTTCAGCATCGACCGCTTCTCTCTTTCAGCTAATACCTGGTGGATAATCAGCGTAACAAGCAGCACCTCTATAAAGACAAATGCAATGTCTCCTACTAAGTAAATGAAGATATGATGAGCATCTTTGAAAAGCAAATAATGTATCACATAACAAAAAACCGACAACAGAACTAACAATAGCCCTAAAACGATTCTCTGAGTCAGGTTCTTACCAGCTTTCATATTTACTCCAACTAAATATTTGTTTTATAGGCTTGTTAACACCAAAAATAATACTACAAAAGTATTGACCCCGTTAGAGAAATCTACTTAGAATAAACCGGCCTCTAAAAATGGGACCCTCCTTCGTGGGGCTCCAATGGCCTTAACTTAGTGAAAAAAGTCTCTAACGGGGTTGATAAAGCCCCGAAATCCTAATATCCTACTTTTAAATGTAGAAATAGTTCGTTCCCTTTGGTTTTGGAGATCGATTAAAATGCAGAAGCGACAGTTAGGCAGTACCGACTTGAACCTGACGACCGTCGGCTTAGGTACCTGGGCGATGGGAGGACCCTGGCAGTTCGGCTGGGGGGCCCAGAATGACGACGAAGCGATTGCAGCGATTCGCAACGCGCTGGAATTAGGTATCAACTGGATTGACACCGCCCCTGTTTACGGCTTAGGTCATTCGGAAGAATTAGTCGGTAAGGCCCTGAAGCAAACAAAAATAAAGCCTTTTATCGCAACAAAATGCAGTCTGTTGTGGAATGAAAAAAAGGAGAAAGTCTCCTGCCTGAAAAAGGAAAGCATCCGCAAAGAATGTCACGCAAGCCTGAAAAGGCTCGGCGTAGAGACAATAGACCTGTACCAGATGCACTGGCCTGAGCCGGACGAGGACGTCGAACAAGGGTGGCAAGAGATGGTTAAACTGGCCGACGAAGGCAAGGTTCGATACATCGGCGTATCCAATTTCAGTGTTGAGCAAATAGAACGCGTCCGTAAGATTGCTGCCGTGGCGTCCCTTCAGCCGCCTTATAGTATGATCAATCGCGAGGCGGAAGCTGAGCTGTTAGGCTATTGCGCTCAGAATAATATCGGGATTGTAACATATAGCCCTATGCAAAGAGGTTTGCTGACCGGCAAATTCAGTCAGGAAAGGATTGCGGCTCTGCCTTTGGATGACCACCGAAGAAGAAGTCCTGATTTTCAGGAGCCGCAATTTACCGCCGCTTTGCAGCTTGTTGACAAGCTTCGGCCCATCGCAGAACGTAATGGCAAAACATTAGCACAGTTAGCTATTAGCTGGGTTCTTCGCCGATATGAGGTCACCGCAGCCATTGTAGGCGCACGAAAGCCGGAGCAGATCGCCGAAACCGCCCCGGCCTCAGACTGGAATCTAAACAAAGAAGATATTGAGGAGATTGAGAAGCTATTGGCTCAACGTCAGGCAAAAACTTAATAACGAGTAAAATCATGCGTTCAGGTGAAAAGATGCCAAAAGATAAAAACACATACACAAGTCCTCTCGTCGAGAGAAACGCATCACGGCTGATGGCTGAGCTTTTCGGGGCACAGAAAAAGTTCAGCACATGGCGCAGACTCTGGCTGGAGCTGGCAAAGGCTCAGAAAAAACTCGGCCTGGATATAAAACAAAGCCAGCTAAAACAGATGGCACGACACCTCAACAACATTGATTTTGAAAAGGCAGCTCGTTATGAGAAAAAATTCCGGCACGATGTGGTAGCTCATATTCACACCTTCGCTGAAGCGGCGCCGAAAGCTGCACCGATTATTCATCTCGGCGCTACAAGCTGCTTTGTAGGTGATAATGCCGACTTGATAATTATGCGAGAGGCACTGAAGCTAATCGCAGGTAAATTAGCAGCAGTCATAGACCTATTGGGCAAATTCGCCAAGAAGTATCGGGCGCTTGCGACACTGGGTTTCACACATTATCAGCCTGCCCAGTTGACCACCGTCGGCAAAAGAGCGACGCTGTGGTGCTACGAGTTTGTGATGGATTTACATGAAATCGAGCATCGACTTGAGATGTTGCCCTTTCGGGGCGTAAAAGGCACTACCGGCACACAAGCGTCATTCTTAGCGCTTTTTGATGGCCGAGGCAGCAAAGTAAAACAGCTTGATAAAATGGTTGCTGAGGCGTTTGGGTTTAAGAGAATCTGTGCTGTCACCGGCCAGACGTATCAGCGAAAAATTGATACGCTAATAATAAATGTGCTTGCATCAGTAGCCCAATCCGCTCACAAGATATGCAACGACATCAGGCTTTTAGGCAATCTTAAAGAGATTGAAGAGCCTTTTGAAAAGTCGCAGGTCGGCTCGTCGTCAATGGCTTATAAAAGAAATCCAATGCGATGTGAGAGAACGACAGGTCTTTGTAGATTCGTTCTTAGCCTTGCCGGCAGTCCTGCGATGACGGCCTCGCAGCAATGGCTCGAAAGAACACTTGATGATTCCGCCAATAGAAGAATTGTTATCCCTGAGGCGTTTTTAGCGGTCGATGGAATCTTAGAGATTCTAATCAACGTCACTGATGGTCTGGTTGTTTATCCGAAGGTAATCGAGGCTCATATTGCTGCGGAGCTTCCCTTTATGGCTACGGAAAATATCCTGATGGCAGCAGTTAAGGCAAGCGGCAACAGGCAGGAATTGCATGAGAAGATTCGGCTGCATTCACACGCCGCCGCTGCTCAGGTAAAACAGTTCGGCAGGCCTAATGATTTGATCGGGCGCCTGCGAGCAGATATTGCTTTTGCCAAAGTTGATTTTGAAAAGGTCTTAAATCCAAAAGCTTATATCGGAAGAGCTCCCCAGCAGGTTGATGAATTCATCAGGAATATTGTGACGCCAATCCGCAAAAAATATAATAAAGAGCTTAACAAAAAGGTGGAACTTAAGGTATAGAATGCGTGATGCGTCGTGCGTGATGCGTATCGCGTAAAAAGAAATACGCAATACGAGATATGATAAGGGAAGAACTCATAAAACGTATCAAGGAAACTGCTTATCTGGAAGGTGACTTCGTACTCCGCAGCGGAAAGCGAAGCAAATATTACCTTGATAAATACCTTTTCGAGACCTGTCCGGACATCCTCAAGGCCCTCGGCGAAGAATTTGCCAAATATGTCACTTCCGATGTCACTTTAATAGCCGGAGCTGAGCTGGGTGGCGTAGCGCTGGCCGCTGCGACGGCTATGAAAACCGGCAAGAACTGGATAATCGTTCGCAATAGTAAAAAAGGCTACGGCACCGGCAAGCTAATCGAAGGTGTCCTAAAATCGGGCGACGTAGTTCTCTTGGTCGAGGACATCGCTACTACCGGCGGACAGGTCCTTGAAGCGGCTAAGATTATCACCGAAGCCGGCGCAAAGGTAAAAAAAATCGTCTGTGTGATTGACCGCAAACAGGGAGCGGAGGAAAATATCACCGAAGCAGGCTACAAATTCGAGTCCATCCTCACAAAAGACGACCTCGGAATAAAAGACCAGGGGCTATAGCCCACCGATAAGGCTTGGTGGGGCAAGCCCCACCCTACCAATGTATCAAATGTTTCCAACAAGAGAGATAATTCTTCTGGCGATGGTAGCCTTGGTGACATTTTCGATTTTGATCCAGGAAGAGTTTAAGACCTTTATCTGAACTGTCGATTTATCAGCACCAACTGCAGCAGGCGTGTTGGCAATAATCATATCAAGGTTTTTTTCTTTTAGTTTTTTCTCTGCATTTGCTCGCAGGTTCTTGTCTTCAAGCGCAAAACCAACAACGATTTGATTTTTCTTTTTATGTTTTCCCGCCCATTTTAGAATGTCGGCTGTAGGTTTTAATTTTATAGTCAACTGTTTGTCAGCTCGTTTTATTTTTGTCTTCGCTGGACGAACAGGTGTATAATCGGACACAGCAGCAGCCATAATCAGACAATCGCATTTGGGAAAGGATTTTTTAACCGCTGCAAACATCTCAGCAGCGCTGTCAACGCCAACAAAATCCATTCCCACCGGCGGCTGCAAATCAGAAGCACTTATAAGGGTGACCTTGTGGCCGGCTTCAAGTGCCACAGCCGCAAGTGCATAACCCATTGTACCGCTACTTGCATTGGATATAAAACGGACCGGGTCAACGTATTCTCGCGTGCCACCCGCTGTAATTAAAATTCGCATATTCTTTTTAACCACAGATTTCACAGATTACACCGATTCATTTTTTATTTAAGCAATTGTCAATCTGTGTTTATCTGTGGTTTTTCTTTTTAATTTTTGAGGTGATTTTTTCGATGGCCTTAAAGATATCCTGTGGTTCAGCCATTCTGCCGATAGCTTCGCTGCCGCAGGCAAGGCGTCCTTTAACCGGCCCTATTAGCCCAAAGCCCATCTGCTTTATCGTCTCAATATTGTGCTGCACCGCAGGATTGTCCCACATATTATTGTTCATCGCAGGAGCTAATAGTGCGTACCTTGATTTAATCAAAGGCCAGCATGCACAAAGAGTAGTGCTGAGCAAATCATCGCAGATGCCATTCGCGATTTTGCCTATGATATCAGCAGTTGCAGGTGCCACAACGACAATCTCAGCCCATTCAGCCAGATTTATATGGCCGGGTTTTTCGTGTTGAAAAACCTTGTCCTGAGCTTGTCGAACGGAATGGTTGTCCCACAGGTTAGTATAGACCGCCGAGCAGGTGACAGCTTCAAAGCTTTTTGGGCTAACAAGCTGGCAAGCAGCCTCGGTCATTACTGTTGTTACTCTGGCACCGGCGGCTTTCAGCTTACTTGCCAAATCGACCGCTTTATATGCAGCGATTCCGCCACTAACGCCTAATAGGATATTTACCCCGTTAGAAAATATGCCCTCTTGCGCCATATTATTAGCTCCTTTGCAGCCAGACTGATTAGTTTGAGTTTGTTATATAATTTCTAACGGGGTTTAGATTCTCAAGCATCCTCGATTGTTATTGGTTAAATGGTTATTGGTTAAACGGTGAACTCGATGACCAATTACCATGCTCTGTTGAAAAGCCTCACCGTCGTTTCGACCGAAGCGACGCGGAGCGTCGCGAAGTGGAGAAATCTGCTCAAAAGTAGATTTCTCGACTCGCCTGCGGCTCGCTCGAAATGACATTCTGAACTCTTTTCAACAGAGCACAATTACCAGTTACCAATTACCATTTACCAGTTACCAGTTAACCAGTCCCTTAGGGATCAGTTACCTTTCCAGCTTATTCTGAATCTTCTTTTTGAGAATTGTTGTCAAGCGGAGAGCCCTCAATAGCGATCTTATCCTGCAGGATTTCCTGCACAACAATCTCCAGCATTGTTTTACCTTCTGTCTGCTCAATCAATGGTCGAGAGCCTTGCAGCAACTCGCCCATTCGTTTTTGAACCAGTGCTGCTAATTTAAATTTGCCACCAACTTTGTTTATTATTTCATCGCTCTTGAGCTCTTCTAACATTATTTCTCCCTGAAGATTTTTAGCTGTTCTCATTTAGCGAATCATAGCTAAGCGGAACGCCTTTGATAATTTGTATTACCTCTTCTATAGCCTGCTGCAAATCCTCGTTTATGACCATGTGCTGGTAATATTGCCAGGCAGCAGCGATTTCACTGCTCGCCCCATTCAGTCTCAGTTCTGCTTGCTCACTATCTTCTCGGCCTCTACGGTCCAAACGCTCTGCAAGAACCTTTGCTCTCGGCGGTAAAACAAAAATCATTATCGCATTCGGATAAACAGCCTTTACTTGTTTGGCACCTTGTACATCGATTTCTAAAATAACGGTTTTACCTGCCTGCAGAGCCTGCTCGACCTTGTCCTTCGGCGTCCCATACAAATGGCCAAATACTTCGGCATACTCCAGAAGCTGTCCTTTATTTATCCTTTCCTGAAAGTCCTGTTCTGATATGAACCAGTAATCCCGGTCCTGAGTTTCGCTCGGATTTCTCGGCCGAGACGTAACTGAGACACAAAGGCAAGCATTATTCAGCCGTTTAACTACTTCCTTGCAGATAGTACTCTTGCCGACACCCGACGGGCCGCTGACTATCACTACTTTGGGCTGCCCCGAAGCGGGTTCCTTGTCATTTTTTCTTGTTTCTTGCATCACGTCTTTCTACTCTAAATTCTGAGCCTGTTCTTTAATACGGTCTATTTCGCATTTAATATCCACAACTTGGCGGATAATTTCGGTATCGAAAGACTTACTGGCAATGGTATTGGCTTCTCTGAGCATCTCCTGGCTGATAAATTCTAATCTGCGTCCAGCCTGGTCGTCTACCTGACCGCTTTCAGCAAGCTGGGCCAGATGAGAATCCAGCCGAGTAATCTCCTCAGATACATCAGATCGGTCGGCCAACACTGCTACTTCTCTCGCTAACGTCTCCTCATCCAATTTTAATGTTGCCTCGGCCAGCAGCTCATCAACTCTTTTTCTTAGCTTCTTGGCATATTCCTGCAGAACAGTAGCGCTTCGATTGCGGATATGCTCAAGGTCCTTCTTTATTGCTTCACAGTGACTTTTCAAATCTGCTTCCAAGGACCTACCCTCAGCGGCTCGCATTTGCCTGAGCTTCTCTATTGCTTCTCGAGTAATGTCTAAGACGGTGTTCCTAATCTTCTCGGCCACTTCTTCACTCGGCAGCATAGGACGTATAATGCCGGGCAAGTTTAACAGGCCGCCAATATCAATCCGCCAAGGCGGACCGATATCACTCGAAGACTTGATGCGGCTCAATCTTTCCATAATGGCTCGCAAAGCCGCCTCATCGATATCAAATAATGTACTCGCTGATACCTGTTTTAGCCTGAGTACGTAGTTTATTGTCCCGCGGGATAAACTCTGCCGTAAAAGTTTTTCAATATCTTCCTCCAAAAACGCCACCGCCTCCGGCAGCTTTATGTTGGTCCTCAAGTAACGATTATTGACCGCTTTGATTTCGACAGCATAATTTACACCATTAACTTCACCCTCTGCTTCGCCATAGCCGGTCATACTGTTTAACATACTATTAAACTCTCAATCCATATAATATGACTTTTACTGCATATTTGTCATCGCATGCCGAATGTCCGTTACGGCAGAACGCATCATATACGTCTGTCCCGAGCACGTTCGACAGGACATACGACGAAATTAGCCACTAAGCGCGTTCACATCAGTACTTTCATCTACATCAGCACTCTCACCGGCACCGGTACTTTCATCGGCATCGGTAGCTTGAACCTCATTGGAGTCGGTTGCTGCCGGCGGTGGAAAATCTGCCTTCGATTGTTGTTCAATTGTCTGCTCCGAGCCGAATTCACTAAGCGTAGGCTTATAGAACTTGGCCATCACCACGGCAAGACTCAAAAATATCCCCACCAGAACGATCGTAACCCATGTCAGAAAATCGCCGGTTTTGGAACCTAAGAGGCCGCTGGTCATAGCTCCTCCCAATGCGGCACTTAAACCACCGCCTCTGCCCTTCTGAATCAGTATAATCAAAACTAGTGTTACCGAGCAGATAACAAAAATAACAGCAATAACCTTCATAATTAAGCCTACTGCCAAAAATGGTGAAATAATCATATTAGTGCCCCTTTAATTATATTGCCGCCTGGATTATAGCGAGGAAATCATCCGCTTTCAAACTTGCACCACCGACCAATAAACCATCTACATCATTCTGACGCATCAAGCTCTCTGCGCTATCAGGCTTTACAGAACCACCATAAAGGATGCGGATTTCCTCTGCCAACTCCTCGTCATACATCTGAGCAATCAGCTCTCGGATAAAACTGTGCGCTTCCTGAGCCTGTTGTGGTGTTGCTGTTCTGCCTGTCCCGATTGCCCAGACAGGCTCATAAGCTATGGTTACCGCGGAGACCTTTTCGGCACTTAATCCAGCCAGATTGCTTTTGAGCTGCCGAGTTATCACCTGTCCTGTCTGGTCGGCGTCCCGCTCGGCGAGCAGCTCACCTATACATAATATCGGCAAAAGTCCTCCCGCAATAGCAGCGGCAGCTTTCTTATTTATCAGTTCATCGGTCTCGCCTATAACATGTCGGCGTTCCGAATGCCCGCATAAAATGTATGTGCAGCCGATATCCTTCAGCATTGACGTACTTATCTCGCCGGTAAAAGCGCCATTAGATTCAAAATAAACATCCTGTGCACCGACCGCAATGTGCGATGCGCTAAGGGCCTTAGTCACAGACTGCAAGTAAGTAAAAGGCGGACAAACAGCTATGGTAACACTATGACCCGCTACCTCCGAGGAGCCGGTGGCAATACGCTTAGTCAAATCCACGCTTGTATGAGTGTCAGTATTCATTTTCCAGTTACCGGCTACAAATGGCCTTCTCATAGTAATCTCCTAAATTTGTATCGCGTATTTTATATCACGTATAACATACAAAGCAAAGCGGTTAAAGCAGCTCCATTGCTCTTGGGAAACTACCTAATACCGAAAGTTGCAAACAATGTTTGCGGGCTTGTTCCAGTCCCTTTTGGACCGTGTCGTCCGTTCTATGTCCTATAAAATCCATGAAGAAATAGTATTCCCATTGTCTTTTCTTGCTGGGCCTCGACTCTATATTTGTCAGATTGATATTGTATTGTTTGAAGATGTCGAGCACATCGGCTAAGGCGCCGGCCTTATGAGCGGTACTAAACAATATAGCGGTCTTGTCTTCGCCGGTCGGCCTTGCGTCTTCACGGCTGACCACAAGAAATCTGGTTACATTATTGGCAATATCCTCGATATTTTCACAAATAATTTTCAGTCCATACAATTCCGCAGCCACCTTCGAGCCAATCGCTGCGGCACCTGATTCAGCAGCGGCCATTTGAGCCGCCTTGGCAGTTGAAGCTACGGGAAGAATTGTTTGTACATCCTTAAGGGTGGCACTTAGCCAGTTTCGGCACTGGGCAAATACCTCCGGCTTTGAGTAAATCGTTTTTATATCCGTCAGCGGACAATTGGCCAAAACGTTATGATGAATCGCCATTAGAACTTCGGCGCAGACTTTCACGTCCGAATCTATAAAAGCATCAAGTGTTTCTATCACCCCGCCACCGGTGGTATTCTCGACGGGCACAACGCCCAAGTCACAATGCCCCTTGCCGACCTCATCAAATATGCTTGCGATATCCGTTAATGGCTCATATTCGACACTCTGACCGAATTTGAGCATGGCAGCAGTGTGGCTGAAGCTACCGCCAGGGCCGAGATAGCCTACTCGCAAAGGCTTTTCCAGCGCGAAAGAGCCGCTCATCAATTCGCGCCAGATAGCCACCAGCGTTTTGTTCGGCAGAGGACCTTTGTTGGCTTGGGTAATCTTAGCCAAGACCTCCTTCTCGCGATCCGGTGAATAAACAGGCTTATCAGCTCTATTCTTAAGCTTTCCAATATCTACAACAACTCGCGCACGCTCATTGAGCAATTGCACAAGCTTGTAATCAATTTCGTCTATGCGTTTCCGTAAATCTTCAAGCGACATAAGTTAAAATCAAAAGGACCAATGTCGCCGTTCCGGCGACGGCTAAACATTTATCACCACATTCTACGTGGATATTTTCTTCTTTTTCACAAAAACTAAAATATTTATCAGAATTTTACCCTTGCGTCAATAAATTTGGCTGAGTACATATCATATTTCGACCATCAAGACCATTAAAATGCAAAAAACGCTGAAATATACAATTTTCAAAACAAAGTGGGGCTACTTTGGCCTTGCCGGACTTCGGCGAGTTTCATCGAGCCGCACCGAATACGCACTTTGGCGAAGCTGCCTGCCTTTGTCCGAGCCTGAAGAGGTAAAATCACATCTCCTAAAGAATCTTTCACTACTGAACCGTGGATCGAGCACTACGTGTCTGGTATCGACCCAAATGTCATTGCGAGCGAAGCGAAGCAATCTCGATGCCGGCAAATATGAGATTGCCGCGGCCTGCAAAGCAGACCTCGCAATGACATACGATCATCAAGTCATAAGAATCGAGTTTGACAGGAATCTTTTCAGACAGCTACAAGAGCAAATAATTGCTTATTTTGAAGGTGTCTGCGTTAATTTCAGCCGAGACATTCCAATAGTGCTGGATGGATTCAGCTCTTTTGACAGTTCAGTTTTAACCGCCTGCAGGGATATAAAATTCGGTCAAAGAATTAGCTATTCGGCCTTGGCTAAGAAATTAGGCCGGCCAAATACAAGCCGAGCTGTCGGCAACGCCCTTGCTAAGAATCCGCTGCCGTTAATAATACCTTGCCACAGGGTAGTCCGCAGCGACGGTACAATAGGCGGCTTCTCCGCACCCGGCGGAAAAGGTCTAAAAGCAAAGTTGCTTAAACTCGAACAATGTATAAAAACCTCAGTAAAATATGGGATTAAATATTAAAATACTTACCTTCTAATTTTACCAAGGTTTTATAAGCTCTGATTTTATCACAAATCAGGGTGCTAATCCTTTTCCATGTGTACGACGCCACCTCGCATAGCCGCTTCGAGGCTGGTCTTTTTGATAACGTCATAAAGCTGCCGGGCCCTTCGCATCTTTTCAAATTCAAATTCAGGGTCGGTTTTGTCCGTTGTGATAAGGGTCACCGTGCCAATCCCGACAATACAGTCGAACAGGTTTCTGCGAAGCTTCAAGTCAACCACCCGGAACATATCCAGCTTGTCAAACCTTCTGCTTAAAATACCCCGTGACCATTCAATCCTGTCGGCTGTTATTTCATAACAGACCGCTTTGAGCTTGATTATTTTTATCATAAGAAAAATAGCAGCAATTGCAGCGAGCCCGATGCCGGTAAAAAACCTGTATCGGCCAAATGTCAAAATCTGATTTTCGGCAAGTCTCAAATCCAGCAGATTGCTGACCATTCTTTCGAGGGGAAAGTGCACCACAAGAGCCGCACCGGCTAAAAGAACCAGCCATTGTGTTAATGAGCCAGCTCTGGCCCACAGAGATGGCCTGCCTCTGAATAAGACCTCATCCGATGCTGAATTAACCTGCCGTACCTGCAGATTTGATTCTGAGCCAGGCTTCAATGGTGTGGCTTGGCTATCATCTAAGAATTCGCCGCAGAATCGGCATTTAACCGCCTCAGCCTGAATAGTCTCAGCACAAAACGGACATTTCTTCGTTTCAGATGATGTATAAGTAGTAATTTTCATCTTGATTTATATATCGGAATTGTGGGAGCAAACGGGCCAGATGATTAGAACACCAAAAAAAAATTTTAAAAAATTTCCCAAAAAAATGTAAAATATACTTGACAATATGTAAGATATATTTTACATTTAGTAAGGTTTATAGTACATTAAGTAATAAAATTCAGGTTTACGTAGGAGAATTTTATGAATAGGGCACAGAAAATCGCGCTGTACAATCTGATTGTAATAATGGCAAGCCTGACCATTACGGGGGCAGCCGTTGGTATTCTCGCCATCGTGCTCGGAATGCCCAAGGCTCTCGGTGGTTTAGGATTCTTGGGGATTGTCGGTCTTTTAGGATTGTCACCTATCTTGTTCCACGAAAAACGAGGCCAATTGGGCTTCGATGAGCGCGATCTGCTGATTTACAACAGAGCGAGCCTTGTTGCGTATTCTGTGTTTTGGGTACTTTTCACGGCTGCTTGCATGATTCCCTGGTTGGTTTTCGAGCGTGGAGCCAAAATCCGTATTGTTGTGCTGCCATGCATTCTTGCTGGCGGATTCGTTATTGTTCAACTCATCCAATCCATCGCAATTTTGGTTCAGTACGGCCGGGGAGCAAAAGGGGAAAATTATGAATAAATCCTTTCAGGAAAAGAGCATTTGGATTTCATTGGTTACGATTTCATTAATCTTTGGTTATTACTTCGTTAGAATTTTTAAGATGGCTTCTCAAGATGAGATCAATGTTATAAAAAACACTGTTCTTTTCATTTCAGTGATTGTAATGGTGATCATTGTTGAAGTTGTATTTCACATAATACTTGCCTTGAGGACCAGACCAGAAACCAAGGACGAAAGAGATCTACTGATTGAATTGAAAGCAACCAGAAACGCTTACTTTCTGCTGGTTTTTGGAATCTTTTTATCGATTGGAAGTATAGCGGCCTCACTACCCCCGTTTATAATGGCCCATATCATAATGTTTTTCTTTATAATCTCCGAAATAGCTAAATTTCTCACTCAGCTATTTTACTATCGAAGAGGTATTTAAGGTGAATAAGAGTGACATCCATAACAATATAAGAAAGTATTGTTCATATTGCGACCAGACAGAAAAACATTGCAATCGAAGGGGATAATCATGAATAGAGCACAGAAAATATCCTTAACTATGGTCATCACATTTTCGCTCGGTCTTTTTCTTGGAATTATATTAATCGTAATGCGACTTTTTGATGTGGGTGTTCCCAAAATTGCCTTTCTTTTTCCAGTTTTTATTGCTGGCAGTGGAGGGATTATATCGATTACCTGTTTTAAAAAGTATAAAGGCGCCATTACATTAGATGAACGAGATAAGCTGATTGAGAAAAATGCCAACTTAACTGGCTTCGGCGCCGTGTATTTGTACGTTATTCTCATGTCTTTCCTGCCGATTGGCATCCTGGGCGAGGAAGCATCGATACCAGTAACATGGTGCCCGGTGCTGCTCATAGGAGCCGGATTCTGCCAGGCTTTTGCGCAATCTATAGCAATTCTCATTCAGTACGGCTGGGGGTGCAAAGATGGCGAAAAATAACTTGAGCAACAAGATTCGTCGGCTGCGCTTTGAAAATGGTGAAATGACTCAGCAGCAGTTGGCGGATAAGGTGGGCGTAACACGCCAGACGATTATTGCTATAGAAGCCGGTAAATATGCACCGTCCCTGCCGCTGGGATTTAGAATAGCACGGGCATTCGATGTATCAGTAGAGGCCGTGTTTAAATATATGGACGAGCAGCTTTAATATGCTGAATATCTTAAAAAATATTAGTTTTGTTCGTTGGCCGGTCAACTATGAAGTTATGATTACCATTTTGTCTCTCCCCACACAGCCGTCTGTAATCTGCGCAAATCCTCGTTTTCCGGGTTAGGAAAAGGCCTATTAGTTATCATACGTCTCCATTCATTTTGAGTCATGCGGCAATATTCTATAGTTCGTTTATCTGTCCATTTCCAATATTCGGTGTGCCCATCTGCAAAAGAGAAGGGCGAGCCGTCACCGTGTCGGCCCGATGGCTGGTCAAGCCAGCTCGGCTCAGAATAGAAAACAACATAACTATCCTGGCTCATATCACCACCTTCACAAACAAAAACGATACGTGTTGCGGGCCTCTTAATGTTCAGCCTGTTTGTTATTAACTCACCTTGATCGGCGCCAGCTTCATTCCAGAGACCATTCATAGCATCAACAATCGAGTAAGTCCGCAGTTGAGCACGCTCGGCTTTCGGGCACTTATAGGCTTTTAAATTCCGGATATAAGGATAAAGTAATCCTTTTTTCATCTCCTTTTTCGCTAGCTCTACCTTCTGAAAAGTGTCCAGCGGATAATATAGCCAATCATCACCGCCGTACCAGGTATGCTCACCGGCGAGGTAAGGCTTCGTCCCTGCAGGTACAATCTTATTTTCATTGTCGTCGGCATATAGAATCCACGCCAATTGCAACTGGGAAAGATTATGCCTACAGACAGTCAGCTTGGCCTGCTCTCTGGCTTTCGACAGTACCGGGAACAATATTGCCATTAAAAGCGCAATAATAGCGATTACAACCAACAGCTCGATTAGCGTAAACCCTTTTCGTCCGTTCATAATAACGCAAACTTTTTCCACATTCGAAAACCTCTTACAATTTATACACTTTTTTAGTTCTATCATAAAATTATCAATAATACCAAATATAGACAAGTTTTTTTGTCTCCTTGGCAATTAGGGAACGCGCGAATTCAGCGGATGCAATGCTTCAAAAGGCATGAAAGGGTTTAATGAGTTCTGTAGATAGAAATATCCAAGTGAAAGTAAATTCTACAACCTGAATCCGCTTTTATTGGAAAATCAGAATTATTCTGTATTCTGTCTTCTATTTATTGCTCTTCAGGATACATAAATTCAGGTATTCGGCGGATTTTCCCTTCGGCATCTACACAGGCGAGAATAGTTGAGCCTTCAGCTAAGACTACGCCATCGCAAGAGCGCCTTAGCTTATAGGTGTGTTCAACCTTGCTGGCGGTGACCGCTGAGCAATTTGTCTGCAATAGCAGCTTCTCATCGTACCGGGCGGCTCGGCGATATTTTATATGCAGCTCTGCAACGACAAAGAAAACACCAGCCTCCTCAAGGTTTTTATATGCCAGCCCGTTGGCCCGCAGAAGCTCCGTTCGGCCCATTTCAAACCAGACCGGATGAGCACTATGGTGAACTACGCCGCCCCTATCAGTTTCCGCGTATCGGGGCATAATTGTTATTGTATGACTCTGAATCGTTGTATGTGTCGGAAAACCCATTTTTCAACCCATTTAGCCGTCACCGCCAAACTTCGCCCATCATTACCAGGAGTCATTCTAACACCGTTTTGTCGTTATTACAAATAGTTCTAAGAATTTTCGATACCTGCAATTACGTAATCGGACTTTTTGCATTGACAAAGATATTAAGGACTGCTATAATTTAATCCAAGTGTATCTATGAAGGTTTTATACATAAAAAGTACAGCCGGCTTGTTGGGATTTCGAAAGGGGAAATGATGAAAAGCGGCTCTGTATCTTTGCGTAGTATTATTTTGAGTATTATTCTATGTGTTTTACTTTTCCTGCCTTGTGGTTGTGGTTTTTTTAATCAATCAGGTGAAACTACTGCTGAAGGACATAGAAGGCATAAACGTGTACTTCGTCGAAACCGACAGGAAATGATGGCAGATATAGACAGGGTTCTTCTTCTTGATGAGCCCAGCAAGCTCACCGATAAAAGGATACCATAATTACGTATTGAGTTCTGCAAATATCGTAGTGCTTTATTTCGACTCAAAACGCATCATGCACGCCTGTCTCTCCACAGGATGCCTCACGGCAGAGCGCGGTCGAGATGAAACACAACGAAAATAAAAGGATTTAATTTGTGGAGACGGTCATTGATTATTTCAACCGGGTGGCAGGTTATGATTGGTGGCGTGTCTTTATTGAGCTGTTTCTCATCGGCATTGTAGTTTACTGGCTTGTCGATTTCCTCGAAGGCACTCGTGGTGAAAGATTATTCCGGGGTGTCTTATTTATCCTCGTTGCAGGCGTTCTTATCCTTAACTTAGTCGTAGAACGACTTCAGTTCCCTCGGCTTCAATACCTTTACAACGGTTTTTTGATTGGCATTTTGATTATTGCTGTTGCGGGTTTTCAGCCGGAGATTCGAAGAGTACTTATAAGAATAGGCGGGCCTCGGTTTTGGCCGGGCCCATCCCATCAACTATCAAGAACAATAGAAGAAATAATCACCGCGGCAAGCCAGCTTTCCGCCTCCCGGACGGGAGCCATTATTGTTATTGAGAAGCAGGTCGCGCTGGGCGAGTTTATAGAGACCGGCATCCGGATCGAAGCGAAGGTAACGGCTGAATTACTCAAGACCATTTTTCATCCCGGCACATCCCTTCACGATATGGCTGTTGTAATCCGAGGCGAAAGAGTGCTTGCTGCCGGGGTGCAACTACCCTTGGCTGAAATCGGTAGCGTGAACGGCGTTGAACTCGGCTCCCGCCACCGGGCGGCTATAGGTATAACAACCGGCTCGGATGCCACCTGTCTGGTGATAAGCGAAGAAACCGGCATCATCTCAATAGCAGAGGGCGGAAAGCTTACGCGCAATGTTGATGAATCCAAGCTACGAAAGTCACTGTCAACGGCGCTATCGTGAAATATGGCCGCATACGAGATACAATGGCAAAAAAAATCAAATACGGCAAAATAACAATTGTAATATTTTTAACCGCCTTGATTTGGATTTGGTCCGACCTGGCGTTGGATGAAACATTAGCGGATAGGTCTGCCGAGGTTGCTATAGATGAATCGGCTGATCCAAAACTTTGGGTCAGCTTTGATCAGGCCCCAACAGCCGACATCAGAATCACGCTTTCAGGCCCTCACGCCGCAATTGCAAGTGAGAGCAGAAGATTGAGAGAGGGACAAATACGCAGATTTGTCCTTGATATTGTACAAGAGGGAATGAACAAGCCTGGCGACTATCCTTTAAGACTGCTGCCGTTCTTACAGAAGGATAAACAGATAAAACAACTTGGGCTTAAAGTTGAATCCTGCGAGCCGAAATTGCTGAGCGTAAATGTTGTTGAGCTCGTTAAGAAGTCGCTGACTGTTGAGTGTTTTAATGAAAATGGAGTTTCCTTGAAACCGGAGAGCATCGAGCCATCAAAAATCGACATGTTTGTGCCTGAGAATAGAAGAACAGCCCAGGTCCGATTAAGCCGCCGAGAGATTGAGCAGGCAAGATTGAACGCCCTTGAAAGAAAGCCTTACATCGAACTGGCCGAAGGCCAGATACGAGAAGCTGCCGAACCTGTAAGAATCAAGATGCCGCCGGAGCCGGATTCTTTGAGTGACGCAACGGTAAAAGTGACCAAGCTGGGCATTGCGTTAAGTCCGAACCTGCAGGGCAGATACAAAGTAGAGATAACAAATATGCCTGAAGTAATTGGACCGATTTCAATCAGAGCTACTCCATCAGCCAAACAAGCCTACGAAGGTATGCGCTATCAGGTGATATTAGAGATCGACGACGAGGATACCAAATTGAAGGATGGTCGTAGAGAGCTGGTTTACAATTTCCCGGAGGAATTCGTCGGTAAAGATGAGATACGTTTGAACCAGCCCCGCGTCCAGGCCAATTTCAGGCTTGTGGAACTCTCCACCGAGAGCCCGTAAAGTGTTGCATACTGTAAATCAATTTCCCACCACAGAAAACAACAGACAAATCTCAGAAGACAGACGACTTTGAACAAAGACCTCTGTCTTCTAACTTTCTGCATCTGATATCTGACGTCTTACTGCAATGACGGTGACTAGCGCCGTACGCGAAAGGAACACAGCCAAGACTATAAGTATCACCGCTATTACCGCCAGCAAGATATTAGGTTTATCCGCAGTTAAAAAGGTGTATGTCTGGTATAGTAAAGCGGCAAGTGTAGTTACAAGCATTATAACAGCGGGTATGGCTGTAAAGATAAACTTGCGTTTATGAGTAAGCAAATATACACTTGCCACAATAAGAACAAGACTGGCGATGAGCTGATTGGCGGCCCCGAACATGGGCCAAATCGCTTTCCAGTTACCCAGGGCAAGCGCACCCGATAAGACACCGACAAGTAAGGTGGCCAAGTATTTGTTCCTCATACAAGATATGCCAAACGTCTCTCCAAAAAGTTCATTGGATATATAGCGCGTGATACGTGTTGCCGTATCAAGAGTAGTCATAATAAATGTCTTGAGCATGGTTATACCTACAAGTGTACCCATGCTGCCGAAAATTACCTTTGTAATCTGGCCGTAACCGGTTCCAAATGCCTTAATCCATCCTCCCTTGGTAAAAAGCTGCTGGTAAACCAGCTCTTCACTACCGAGTGGCGCGCTCTTCCAGAACAAACCGGCGGTAACTGCTACCACAGCCAGAACAGCCAGCACACTTTCGGCAATCATAGCTCCATAACCCACAACCCTGGCATCTTTGGTTGTTGGAATCTGCTTTGAAGTTGTGCCGCTGGCAACTAAGCTGTGGAATCCGGAAATGGCACCACAAGCTATCGTGACCAACAGCATAGGCCACATCCAGCCCTTACTAGTGGAAAAGGAAACAACAGCCGGAGCTTTCATTTCTGGATGCGTGAGAATAAGTCCCAAAAATCCAAAGAACATACCCAGAAAAAGTACCGCACCGGCAAGATGGTCTCTGGGCTGAAGCAACATAGTTACAGGCATTACTGATGCGATCATGGCGTAAACGAGTAATATAACGGTCCACCAGTTTGCGGCATTTTCCGCAGGAAGTTTAATCGGAATATAATATCCTGTTACAATCAGACCGACCAGCAATAGAACTCCTATTATTGAACACAATAGTACCGAGGCCCCTACGTGGTACATCAGGATACCAACAATAATCGCTACGATGACGAGCCCAAAGGTAGGTATTACAACCTCGGGAGTATTTGCCAAAGTCTGACCTGCAATGGCTGCAAACACCGCGACCACAAGTATCAAAGCTAAAAAAGCAAAAAGGCTGAATAGAACCTTGCTGAGCTTGCCCATTACAGACTCGGTGACTGTGGTAATCGACTTACCCTTGTTTCTAAGGGAAAGCACAAGTGCTGTGAAGTCGTGAACAGCTCCAAAGAGAACACCACCGGCTACAATCCAGATAATAGCAGGAAGCCATCCCCAGTACAAACACGCGATGACCGGCCCTATTACAGGAGCAGCTCCGGCAATAGAGGCAAAGTGATGGCCGAACAGGATAGTCCAGTGTTTAGCTGGGACATAATCAACACCGTCATTCATAGCTACAGAAGGTGGCACTTCATTATCGTCAACACCTATCCATTGTTTGACTTTTCGGCTGTAGAATATGTAGCCTAAAAGCAGCAAAAAAACGGCAATTCCAGCAACGGTCAGCGAGTTCATCAGATAAACTCCTTAATTTTACTCACATCACTTATCTTGAGCTGTGTCTTCGTGCCAAAAGCCGAATCGGAACTTCGGCTGTGGCCAGCAGCTCTCGTAGTCTGTTTATGATAAATCTGCGGTAATTATTGTCAAATAGTTTGGGATCGTTTACAAAAATAACTATAGTAACCGGCCTCGTTGCGATTTGTGTTGCATAATAGATTCTTGGTCTTCCTTTAGCCGAACCGACCCGCTCTGACTTTATGGCCTCGAACACCTTATTCAATTTAGCTGTGGATATCCGAGTGGCTGTCTGCTTGAAGATTTCAGCCGTCAAATCCAAAACACTCTGGATGTTTTTTTTACTCGTCGCGGTAGTAAAAGCTATTGGTGCATAACTTAAGCCCGGCAGTTTTTTCGTCAAATACTGTTCATAGTCACTGGTGACAGCCGAATCTTTAGCCAGGTCCCATTTATTAATAACTATGATGCAACTCTTGTACTGCTCGGTGATAAAGCCGGCTAATTTTTTATCGACCTGCGAAACAGGCTCAGTAGCATCGATAAGAAACAAAACAACATCAGCTCGGCGGATAGAGTCAGTCACACGGACGTAACTGTAAAACTCAACGCTATCGGCCATCTTGCCTTTTTTTCTGATTCCTGCGGTATCAATAACGGTAATGGTTTTACCGTCTTTTTCAAAACGCACATCCACAGCGTCTCTGGTCGTGCCGGGCGTCTCGCTGACGATGACTCTTTCTGAGCCGACGATGGCATTTAAGAGGGTGCTTTTGCCGACATTTCGCTTGCCGACTATCGCAAGTTTCATTACCGGCTCAGCGGGTCTGGAAGTTTTCAAATCAGCGAGCTTCTCAAAAATTCTATCGAGCAGGACAGCTTTATTCAGGTTGTTCTTTGCTGAGATGCAAAGAAATTCGCCGAAGCCGAGACCGGCAAATTCCGCAGCGGCGGCAAACATCTTGGCACTATCCGCTTTGTTGGCCACACCAATAACATCAAGGCCGTGTTTATGCAGAAGCTGAGCTATTTGCTTATCCAGCGGTACAAGCCCATCACGGATGTCAACCATAAACAGGACAAGACTTGCCGACTCTATCGCCTTTAGGATTTGCTGTTCAATATGCTCACTTAGCAGGTCGGCATCGACTATTCCGTATCCGCCGGTATCAATAAGTTCGATGTATTGGTTGTCTCTGGCAATGAATGTGCTGATACGGTCTCTTGTAACGCCTGCGGTCGGCTCTACGATGCTTATCCTCTCACCGGCCAGAGCGTTCAAGAGGCTGCTTTTGCCGACATTCGGCCGACCAATTATTGCCACTACAGGTAACGCCATAAGTTTCACCAGGACAATCCCACGTAAAACGTGGGGCTAAATATTTGATGTTTCAATCGAAATCTCTCTAAGTACCATACATTAAGTGGGATTATAACACAACAACTCAGGATTTTGAAGTTTTGATACCTATTTAGATATGCCTTTGGTCCGACGTGCTTCTGATAAATCTCACCCAAGGTGGCCATTTACTGCTTAGACTAAATTTGAATATGGTGCTATACTTATTCTCGGTTTAGAATATTATGGTGGTACTGAAGCTACAAGTTAGAAGTATATCAGGAAATGAAAGGACGAATCGTTATTGATAAGCTATATGAACAATCAGAGACAGGATGCTGTCCGAGGTTTAATCCTGAGCCGTGGGACGAAAAAGAGGTAACCTTCCAGGATAAATTATTTATAAAAGACCATGTAAGAAGCTTTATGCACATCCCTGTCAACTTCGGGAAGGTGATTGTAAAAAATATGAAAATGATTAAGGATGCAGAAGCTCTTACACCTGAGCCCCTTATGCTTTCGGATGAGAAGTCTCCGTGGGGTGCCGATATTTATATCGCGGTGAGTAAAGATGTGCCCGGAGCAGAGATGACCAGAATTTCAGGTAAGTTCTTGACCAAGGTTTTTGAAGGCCCGTATAAAAACGCCGGTACGTGGGCAAAACAAATGAAAGACTACGTCGCATCTAAAGCAAAAGAGATTGAAAAAATGTACTTTTTCTATACTACCTGCCCGAAATGCGCAGAGTTTTATGGTAAGAATTATACCGTAATATTGGCTGAGGTTTAAATAAACCCCCATGGTAAACCCTTCGGCTGCGCTCAGGGCAGGCTGAGGGGCTAAATATTAAGGGATGTTTTTTTATGGTTTATATCGCTGCTGTCCCTATTCCTTTTACGGCTATAACCATAATTTTCATCGTTTTGGCTGCGTTTGTCGGCGCTTTCATCAGAAGAGTAAGCAGGGACAAGTGCCTGAAGGACTTTTCGCGGAACATGGTGACACTCCAGGAGGCATCCGGTAGAATTGTCTGGGGCACATTAAGGGTAGAAAATACCGGCCTGGAATTTATCTATCCGGAAAAGCACAGAGACGAAGACGGCCACGATGAGACAAGCTATATCCTGTATAAACATGAGTATCCTAATATAGCTGCCTTAATTCGCTTCCATGATGAGCTGAGCGAACGCAATAAAAAAGAAAGGGAAAAGGAGCTTAAAAGAACATATCATCCGACGTTCCTGCGGAGGATGAAAAGAAGAATAAAGAATATTTTCAAAACAGTAAGAGACTC
>CAZVWH010000044.1:0-21913 GCA_964631175.1 uncultured Pirellulales bacterium
TACCTGCCGCTTGGAATGATTAGACGGGTGTTGCCGACGAGCCTGTATCGACTTGCTCTTCGGCTTAAAGGGGTTGTGGCCAGAAAAGGTTGCTGTCTGTCCAGAGTGCGATTTGCAGGCAAGGCAACTATTGAGCCTTATTGTCGCCTTATAGGAGACCCTATCGTAAGAATCGGCTCAAATGTTTATATAAACGCGTTCTGCCACTTCTTGGGCGACATTGAAATTGGTGATAACACTATGATTGGACCGCAGTGTATAATCTGGGACCGGGATCATAGGATTTCGAGACATAAACTAATCCGTGAACAGACCTATGTTAAGACGCCGGTTTACATCGGGAGCGATGTCTGGATAGGAGCGAATGTGACAATTCTTAAAGGTGTTCGAATTGGGCAGGGTGCCGTTATCGGTGGCGGTGCCGTGGTGACTCATGATATCCCCGCCTATACCGTCGCTGTGGGTAATCCTGCAAAAGTGTTAAAGCGCCGCGATTGAGCTAATACTTGCTGGAAGAATGAGAGGTGTGCAAGTAATTAGTTGCGGAACGCTTTAAAGTAGCTTTTCTTGGTACCTATCTTATGCTAAATGCAGAATCCATAATAAAGAAAACATGAGAGAGACGAACATGTCGAAAATATTCGGCTTCAATAGAAGCGTTAATAACATTTTTGATAGTTCTATTACTAATCTTTATACATTCATAGAGAAAAGCAGATGGGAAGGATATGATCCATATGACGGACTAAATAGCAAATTTACTTCAATGATCAGCAAGGACAGCAAATGGCTAAGACTTTTTATAATACACTTCAATAAAGATTTGCCGATAAACCTCAGAGGTATTTTAAGGATTAAGAAAGGAATTCACATTAAAGGCATAGCATTATTTACCTCCGCATTTTTGAAACTCTATAAATCGACAAACAATATAAAATTTTTGAAAAAAGCTCATTCTTGTTTGGATATTATAAAGACCAAAACTCTTAAGGGAATTTATTCAAATCATTGCTGGGTTGGTGCTTACTTTAAATATCAATCTATAGGTGATATAACAACACCTAAAATACCAAGTATAATCTGTACAGTTAAATGTGCATCAGCATTCTTAGAAGATTATGAGATGAGGGGAGCAGATGAGTCCTTAGAAATAGCCAGAAGTGCTGCAGATTTTGTGGTTGAGAATCTTTACGTTAATAGTGACGATAAGGTGTTCTTTAAGTATGGGCCGGAAGACGAGTTAGATTCGCACGTCTATAATGCTTCGACTCATGGTGTAGCATTATTGTGCAATATTAGTAAATATATCGAAGATAACAAAATCTTAGAAATTGCAAAAAAGGTTATGGACTATGTCATTTCAAAGCAAAAATCTAATGGAGCATGGTACTATAGTGAAACTAACGGCAAAGAGAAGATGCAGATAGATTTCCATCAAGGCTTTATTTTGGATGATTTGTACGATTTAATAAAATATATGAAACCATCCGACGATAGATACATGAAAGCACTTCTAAAAGGAGCAGAATTCTACAAAAACGAGCAATTTCTGCCAGATGGGCGGGCGAAATGGAGATGGCCGAGGGTTTATCCGATTGATATCCATAATCAGGCACAAGGAATAATAACATTCAGTAAACTCAGTGAAGTAAAACCTGAATATCTTGATTTTGCAAAAACAATTGCACGATGGACAATTGAGAACATGCAAGACGAAACCGGCTATTTTTACTATCAAAAATGGCCGTTTTTTACAAATAAAATTCCTTACATGAGATGGAGTCAGGCATGGATGATGCTTGCGTTGAGTAGCCTATTAGAAAAATGTGAGAATTCATAATCCTTTATTGAAATTTTAAAAAAGATGAAACTCATCAGCATTGTCGGAGCCAGACCTCAAATAATAAAAGCTGCGGCTGTGAGTCGAGCGACTCTTGAGCATAATACAAAACGCTCTGGCGATGCTATCAGTGAAATTATTGTACACACCGGCCAGCACTATGATGAGAATATGTCCGAGGTGTTTTTCGAGGAGCTTGATATTCCAGAGCCGGATTATAACCTTGGGGTTGGTAGCGCCTCTCACGGCCAGCAGACCGGTAAAATGCTTCAAAAAATCGAGGCTGTTCTTATTAAGGAAAGGCCTGATTGCTGTCTTGTTTACGGAGACACCAATTCCACACTCGCTGGTGCGCTGGCAGCCGTTAAGCTCCATATTCCTGTTGTACATGTTGAAGCTGGATTGCGTTCCTTCAATCGAAAAATGCCTGAAGAGATAAATCGTGTAGTGACGGATCATATCTCGGAGCTATTATTTTGTCCGACACAAACGGCTGTTGATAATCTAAAAAAGGAGGGGATTTCGAGAGGTGTCCACAGGGTCGGCGACGTAATGTACGATTGCATACTTTTTTATGCAAAAAGGGCAAAGCCTGTTGAGCAGAAAGTACTGGAGAGATTAGCAATTCAGTCGAAATCATATTATTTGACGACTGTGCATCGTGCGGAAAATGCCGATGATAATGTTCGACTTACTAATATTTTTGAAGCACTTAACGAAATAGCAACTGCGGATTGTCCCGTGGTTCTGCCTCTTCATCCACGCACGGTTAAATGTGTCCAAAAACTTGGCTTTGATTTTTCCAATTGCGTTAGAGTCATACAGCCCGTATCCTACCTTGAAATGATAGCTCTTGAAAATAATGCCCTGATGATACTTACAGATTCTGGTGGTGTCCAAAAAGAAGCTTACTGGCTTAACGTGCCGTGTATTACACTTCGTAATGAAACTGAATGGGTGGAGACGGTAGAATCAGGTTGGAATATTTTGGCCGGAGCGGACAAACAACGCATTATTGAGAGTGTCAGGTGTCGTCATAGACGGCAGGACGTAAGTCCAGAGTCAATATATGGCAATGGCAAAGCAGCGGAACGAATTTGCAACATACTGCACTGGTTACAAACTCAGGCAGAAAGTATTTTTTGAGGAACAGAGCGCTTCGATGAAAAAAATTTGCATGATAGCTTACGCGTATTACTCTCAGGATGCAAGAGTTCCAAAAGAAGCAGAAGCGCTTACGCAGCAGGGTATGAGAGTGGACTGTTTCTGTCTAAGAGAAAGGGGACGCGCAAGGTTGGAGGTAGTAAATGGTGTGAACGTATACCACCTCCCGTTATCTAAATATCGTGGGTATAGTACTCTTAAATATACGTCAGCTTACATTCTGTTTTTCGTGCTGGTATTTTTTTCAGTAACCAAATTTTACTTCAAACGACGCTATGATGTAATACAATTTCACACACTTCCGGACTTTATTATTTTTTCAGGTATAATTCCCAAGATTTGCGGTGCGAAGCTCCTCTTGGATATGCACGAGATTATGCCGGAATTTTACATGTCAAAGTTCCGTGTTGGAATGTCTCATCCCTTAATTAAGCTACTAAAGCTGCTTGAAAAAATAAGTATTCGCTTTGCTCATGCGGTAATTGTAATTAATGAGCCGATAAAGCGCCTATTACTTACAAGGTGCAAATCCAAGTTGAATTTTACCGTTGTTATGAATTGTGCCGATGACAGACTGTTCCGCTCCGGCTGTCTTCCGCACTCTATGGAGTCCAATAGCTTTAATCTAATGTACCATGGTACCCTCACCCCGCTTTATGGACTGGAATTAGCCGTTCAAGCGGTAGCGAGACTAAAGACTCGAATTCCTAACTTGAAGTTTCGCATCTTTGGGAACGAAGAAGAAGCCGGTGATTTGAAAAAATTAGCAGAGGAGCTTGATGTTTGTCGTAGTGTTATTTTTATGGGGCGTGTGCCGAGAGAGGAAATCCCTCGATACCTCAGGCAAACCGATATAGGCGTCTTGCCTACAATTAGGGACGAATTTATTGATCTGTCTTTCTCGAATAAGTTAGCAGAGTACGTTTGCATGAAGAAGCCTGTGGTGGCTACGAGGTTAAAGTCCACCTTAGAATATTTTCCTGAGGATGCTATTTCTTATTTTGAGTCTCGAGATATGGATGATCTTACTTCGAGAATTTTTGAATTATACGCGAATCCCCAGAAACGACTATTACAGGCTGAGAAAGCTTACCAACACTATCAGAAGATACAATGGTCAGTTATGAGAGAGCGGTATATCAAGCTAATAGATTCGCTCATGAACCAATAATTTTGGGTGGATAATCTGGATATTGTTAAAAAGCTTAAATAAGAATTTGACAGGGATGTGCCAAGTAAATCCATTGCTAAAATAACAGTTCCAATAACTGCTACAACCAGTTATTAGGGTTTCAAAAGAGGCTTACGACCAATAAAAGAATAGAATCACAGCTAATAATTGTTATGCCATCGGAAGCTATTATATTTTGTTCAAAAGAGCCGGAAGGCAATGATATAAATTTGGCCAAGCTCTTAGGCTTTTTTGGAGTAAAACATAGATTCATTTATTTAAGTATTGATACTTTAAGGCCTGGTCAATTAAGGCAGCACTTTAGAGATGACGACTCATGCGTATTATTAAATTGTAAGACCATCGCTAAATTATTTCGTAATAGAGATGATGAAACTTTAAGGAGTTTATTATTAGACAACATATCCCACCTGCTGGTATATAATGTTTCTCCCAATAATTTGGAAATTGCAGCAGTTAATTATCTTACTGACGGGATCGTTGAATCATTGTCAACTTTTCAGAGCTGCAATTATCAGTATAAAGTTAACAAAAATTTTAGCAATATTTGCAAGCAATTTGCCGGGTTGACTTTTGGACCAATCAACAATGAAACTGATTATAAATTTAGTATCAAAAGTGGTTCAGAAGGAGTTTTCAATCTTATATCTATCGATGAACATCCCTTTTTTGTGCAGATGAACATCAGAAAATGTACTCTTTTTCTTATAGCCAGCGACCACGTATTGGATGTTAACACGAAATCGTTCAGTGTAAGTAACACTCAGGCGTTTTTTTCTCAAATTGTACCGGAGATGATGTTCATCAAGAATGTTTTTAAAGGTGGATGCTGGCACACTAATATGAATTATGCAAGTTTAATTATAGACGACCCCTTGCTTAAAAAAAAATATGGTTTCCTCGACTACCGTAAGCTGCTTCGTGAGATGAATGAGCATAATTTCTCTACTTCTGTTGCGTTCATCCCTTGGAATTTTAAAAGGACGAGCAAGAAAGTTGCGGGTGTTTTTAAAGAAAGGCCGGATAGGTTTTCGATTTGTATTCATGGTTGCGACCATACCGGTAATGAGTTTGGTGTAACAAATATCGAGGAGTTGAATAGCAAAGTTAAATTAGCCACCAGAAGAATGATTGGTCATGAAAATATCAACGGCTTGAAATTTGATAAGGTTATGATATTTCCACAAGGTAGATTTTCTACCACTGCGATGCAGGTATTAAAAAACAATAATTATTTGGCTGCTGTGAATACTGACGCTATTGCTGTTAACAAATCAGAAGGCCCGGAAATATCTTGTTTCTTCGAACCTGCCATAACGATATATGAGAGTTTCCCCTTATTCCTTAGAAGATACCCCGGGAATTTTTTGGATTTCGTTTTTGATCTGTTTATAGGGAAACCTGTCTTTATTGTAACGCATCATAATAATTTTAGAGAGGGATATCACAATATAACTGACCTTGTTGATAAAATAAATTCAGTATCAAAGAATATTCAGTGGACTGGGATTGGTACCATAATAAAAAAAACTTATTTAGAAAGAGAGTATGTGGATGGAACAATCCATTGTAAGATATATAGCAGCACAGTATTCATAAAAAACCAATATGAGCTTTCTAAGACATATATAATTGCTAAAGATGAAATGAGCAACACTACGATAAAACATTTACTTGTCAACGGGAAAAAGTCATCATATAAAAGTCAAAACGAAAGAATTATTTTAATTCAAGAAATTAGACCTGGTGAAACTGTCCAGATAGAAATAGTCTACGAGGATAACATCCCATGTTTAGAGATAAATCGAGATATTAGACAGAATATGAGGGTTTGGATGAGACGACATGCATCCGAATTTAGAGATAATATTATTAGTAAAAATGATTTTTTACTAAGTTTAGCATATAAGTTTAAAAAACAATTTTTTTCGAAATAATAATGTATGTGTGCTCTTGATAATTTGGTGGGTTAATAGAAAACATGAGTAAAGATATTCTAAATATTGTTGTTGTTGGTGCCGGCTATTGGGGCAGGAATCTTATTCGCAATTTTGCCACCGTTAAAGGCTCTAATTTGAAATACGTTTGCGACTTAAATGAGAAGCTGCTGGCAATGGAAAAGAAGAAATTTCCTTTCATCGAGACCTCAATCAACCTGGATGAGGTTTTAGATGATAGTGAAGTTGACGCAGTTGTAATTGCTACGGATGTTCCTACGCACTTTGAAATTGCAAAAAAGGCCTTGGAAGCTAACAAGCACACTTATATTGAAAAGCCGATGACCTCAACAGCCGGTCAGGCCAAGCTTCTGGTTGAGCTTGCCAAAGGAAAAGGCTTGAAATTAATGGTAGGTCATTTGCTTGAGTATCACCCTGCGATAAATTATCTTAAGGACATGATAGATAGAGGTCAGCTCGGTCAGCCTTATTATGTATATACACAAAGAGTTAATTTGGGTATTGTTCGTCAAGATGAGAACGCATGGTGGTCGTTGGCACCACATGATATTTCCATCATTTGTTATCTACTTGGTTCCGAGCCTATATCGGTGTCGGCTCACGGGCAGTGTTATTTACAGAAAGGTATCGAGGATGTCGTTTTCGCCACCATTAAATTTGAGGACGGCAAAATGGCGA
The DNA here is from genome assembly GCA_964631175.1 of uncultured Pirellulales bacterium. GTDB lineage: Bacteria > Planctomycetota > Phycisphaerae > Sedimentisphaerales > Anaerobacaceae > CAZVWH01. The sequence continues at coordinate 6,833 of CAZVWH010000044.1, forward strand.
ATGTACACTGTAGCTGGCTTGATCCGCATAAAATCAGGAAGGTGACAGTTGTCGGCTCTGACAAAATGATGACATTTGATGATATGGAAACCACTGAGAAAATCCGAATGTATGATAAAGGTGCAGCAATAAAGCATGATATAACGACATCATACGCGGATATAATATCATTGCGTTTTGGCGATATAGTGATTCCGAAAGTGCCCTCTGGAGAGCCACTTGCAATGGAATGCGCGCATTTTATAGACTCTGTTTTTAATGGTACACCAATACGCAGTGATGGTATTGAGGGCTTGCGAGTTGTCCGGGTCTTGGAAGCTGGGCAAAAATCATTAAAGAGCAATGGTGAGGCAATGAATCCAGAGGATTTTTAATGAGCCATGAGAAAAATTATTTTGTGCATGAATCGGCCTATGTTGACGAGCCTTGTGGAATCGGCAAAGGCACAAAAATCTGGCATTTTTCGCACGTAATGAAAAATGCTAAGATAGGAGAAAATTGCATTTTGGGTCAGAATGTAAATGTCGCCAGTGGGGTAGTCATCGGCAACAACGTTAAGATTCAGAACAACGTTTCGATTTATACCGGTGCGATTATTGAGGATGATGTTTTTCTTGGGCCGAGTTGTGTCTTGACAAATATTCCAAATCCACGGTCACAGATTGTACGTCACAATCTGTATGAAAAAACAATCTTTCGTCGTGGAGCAACTATCGGTGCGAATGCAACGATTGTCTGCGGCATCGAGCTTGGCAGGTATTCATTTGTTTCAGCCGGTGCTGTCGTTACTAAGAGTGTTCCAGACTATGCACTGGTGATGGGTGTGCCGGCAAGGCAAAATGGTTGGATAAGCCGACACGGCATTCCATTGCCAAAACCGGATGCCGACGGCGTCATGGTTTGTCCGGAGAGCGGATTTAGGTATAAAGAAATTAGGCCTGGTGTTCTCAAGTGTATCGATGTGGATGAGAACGCTCCACTACCCCCAGAGAAGGCAGCAGGTAAACTGTCATATTACGAGCTTAAGAAAAATAAGGAATCATTGCGATAGTACCAGGAGACTATAGATGCAAGTGCCGCTGTTAGATTTAAAAGCACAATATGCAACAATAAAAAATGAGGTTTTAGCAGCCGTTTCAGAGGTTCTCCAGTCACAGCGGTGCATAGGTGGTCCAAAGGTCGCTGAGCTTGAGGAAAAAATAGCTGCCTTAAGTGACTGTAAATTCGCGGTAGGAACCTCAAGCGGTACGGATGCTATTTTGAATAGTCTCATGAGCTTAGACATTGGCTCTGATGATGAAGTTATTACCACACCCTTTACCTTTTTTGCAACGGTCGGCTGCATCGCCCGCACTGGGGCCAAGCCAGTTTTTGTAGATATTGATCCAAAAACGTACAACATTAATCCTGAGCTTATAGAACAAGTAATCACAAAAAAGACCAAGGCGATTATGCCTATACACCTTTTTGGCCAGATGGCTGATATGGATCCGATTATGGAAATTGCCAATAAATATAATCTTGCAGTTATTGAAGACGCAGCGCAATCGATAACCAGCACATATAAAGGCAGAAAGGCCGGCAGTATTGGCACAGCCGGCTGTTTTAGCTTTTTCCCCAGCAAGAATCTTGGAGCTGCCGGTGATGGCGGTATGGTTGTTACCAACGACGAACGATTGTACAATCGGCTAAAAATAATGCGAAACCATGGAGCCAATCCTAAATATTATCATAAGTTTGTTGGTGGTAACTTCCGTCTTGATTCAATCCAGGCGGCTGTTCTTTTGGTCAAACTCTCCCATTTGGACGATTGGTCTGAGGCTCGTAGGCGTAATGCTGCCTTTTATAATGAGAAATTTAGCGGTACAGTTGTTAAAACACCACATATAAACTCGGTTTGTTTAAGTATATATAACCAATATGTTGTCAGAGTTCCGAAACGGGACCAATTAGTTGCTTATCTTAAAGAAAAGAGCATCGGCTGTGAGATATATTATCCACAGCCGATGCATCTACAGGAGTGTTTCGGGAATCTGGGCTGCAAGCAGGGCGATTTTCCTGAAGCGGAAAAGGCGGCGAAGGAAGTTTTAGCTATTCCCATTTACCCGGAACTAACAGACCAGATGAAAAATCGTGTTGCGGAAACAATTTTATCTTTCTTGGCCTAATTTGTATTCAGGTTCCTGAATGGGGATAGCAAACTGCTAATGGTAGGTAATATATTACGGATACTTTCAGATTGTGATAAGTCAAGTTCTTTAGCAAATAAGTTTAGAAAAAAGCGTTTCGTTCTTTTTCGTCGTCTTTTAGCATCTGTACCAAGACCCCTAACGATCTTAGATGTTGGTGGCACCGAGATATTCTGGCAGAATATGGGATTCGATAGTGTAGAAGGTGTAGAAATACTTATACTTAATCTTGATAATATCGAAGTCCATCATAGTAACTTTCGCAGTATGGTTGGCGATGCAAGGGATATGAGACAGTTCAGGGATAAAGAGTTCGATGTGGTTTTTTCAAATTCGGTTATTCAGTACGTGGAGTCTAATGCCTACAACGATCAGAGGTCGATGGCATCTGAAATGAGACGTGTAGGATTAAGGTATTTTGTTCAAACGCCTAATAAGTATTTTCCATTAGAGCCGCATTTTCTTGTTCCTTTCTTTCAGCTTTTGCCACTGTCAGTTCGGGTCTGGTTACTCACCCATTTTAATCTTGGAGAGCATAAAAAAAAATCTAATGCGATAGAAGCAAAAGAAGAAATCAATTCGATACGACTTCTTACAAAGAAGGAATTGGTTGATCTATTTCCTGATGGAGTAATAGTGAAAGAGAGATTAGGTTTTCTGATAAAATCCTTTATCGTGTATGGCGGTTGGAATTCGGTTCAAGGCTAAACCTGTCAAATGTCCACTATATTTTGTGAGCAAGTGTTATTTATAGATGTTTCGGAGCACAAATCGGTTCCGTGTCGTCAGTTTGATCTTGCGTGTGCATTTTGTGGATTAAGTATTAAACGCTTATTCATGGAAGATAGCATCGTCAGCCAGTTTTTTGGATACTTTTAAATTGAAAGACACGCGAGCGGTAGTTATCGCTGGAAAAGCCTTAGCATTTAATTGAGGCACTGAATCTAATAATCGCGTTTAAGCAAAAGGACGTCAAAAAGCCTCATTTGATGATCGCAGGTCTCACTGCAGATGTGGATTTAAGTGTGCTCGGCATTTTGTCGAGTGTGACAATAGTGATATGCAAGACTTTAACTAAAACTGCGTTTGAGGGATTCTACAGGATTTCCAAGGTGAAATATAGACCGTTCAATTTCCAACTTTTATCAAGACCCAGCTTGATGAGCGAGATGTTTTCCCCTCGCACAGAATGCTGCTTCGGTGGCTGCCGAGGTCTCAAGCAGTTACTGTTTATATCTTTTGCATTGGTTGTTGTGATTTGCTTATGAGGCTGGATATTTTTTTGCAAAAACAAATTAAAAAACGTCGCCTTAAAAAGGAATGAAATTGATAGGTAAACAGAAGATAGTTTATGAAACGTGAGACGATGGCTTTGTTTAAAATCGCACCAGACGTGAAACTTGGTAAAGATGTCAAAATTTGTGACTTTGTGAACCTATACGGGTGCGAAATAGGGAACAAAAGCAAAATCGGTCCGTTTGTTGAAATTCAAAAAGGTTCAAAAGTAGGTAACAACTGCAAGATTTCCAGCCACACTTTTATCTGTGAAGGTGTAACCATAGAGAACAACGTTTTCATCGGCCATAATGTTACATTTATCAATGATGTTTATCCTCGTGCAATTACGGAGGATGGGAGATTGCAAGCGGATGATGATTGGGTGTGTGTGCCGACAGTAGTGAAGCAGGGCGCCTCGGTCGGCTCCAGCGCTACGCTTCTATGCGGCATTACGATTGGTGAGAATGCCGTTGTCGGAGCAGGCAGTGTTGTGACCAAGGACGTGCCTGCCAATACCATCGTCGCTGGCAATCCTGCAAGGATATTAAGGAAAATCAACCAGGCGAAAGGAAGGAATAATGAAAGTACCATTTCTCGATCTTAAAGCTCAGTATGCATCAATCAAAGACGAAATTGCAGATGCTTTGCAGCAGGTATTGGATAATGCGGCATTTGCCGGTGGGCCGTTTGTCGAGAACTTCGAGAAGGATTTTGCTTCGTTCTGCCAATGTGAATTTGCTATTGGCGTCGGTAGCGGGACGGCCGCACTGTGGATGGTTCTGCTGAGCATGGAGATGGATCCCGGCGATGAGGTTATAACCGCGCCTAATACATTTATCGCTACCGCTGAAGCCATCAGCTTTTGCGGCGCTAAGCCTGTATTTGTTGACGTTGACGAGCAAACATATAATATAAATCCTGACCTTATTGAAGATGCCATCACCCCCAAAACAAAGGCTGTTATTCCTGTTCACTTATTCGGCCAAATGGCGGATATGGATCCTATTATGGAAATTGCGCGGGCACATAAGCTATTCGTTATTGAAGATGCCTGTCAGGCACACGGTGCTGAATATAAAGGGCGACGCGCTGGCTCAATCGGCGATGCCGGATGTTTCAGTTTCTATCCCGGTAAAAACCTGGGAGCATACGGCGAAGCCGGCGCTATTGTGACTAACAACGCCGAGCTGGCTGACAAACTACGTATGTTTCGTGATCATGGCCAGGAGAAAAAATACTATCACTCGATGATTGGCTGGAACGCGCGTATGGATGGCTTTCAGAGTGCTGTGCTGAGTGTAAAGTTAAAATATCTTGCCGAGTGGAACGAAGCGCGAAGAAAGAACGCTCAACTCTACAACAGCCTTCTGGCAAATTTGGATAGTGTAATCACGCCTGAGGAGGCTGATTATGCCAAGCATGTTTACCATATTTATGCAATACGTACAAGGACTCGCAATGCAATTATAAAGGCCCTGGCAGAAAAAGATATCTTTTGTGGAATTCACTATCCGATACCCGTACATTTACAGGATGCTTATGAATTCCTTGATAATAAAAAAGGCAGTTTCCCTGTAGCTGAGAGATGTGCCGAAGAGTTTGTTTCACTGCCCATGTATGCAGAACTTAGTGAAAACCAGATAAAAAGCGTTTGTCACGAAATTAAGTCCTTTCTGGAAGTAAGAGTGTAAGTTCTAATAGAAATGTCATTTAACAGGATTTATTATAATTTGCGGCCTTTTATTCCGAGGAGACTTCGTGTAGCGTTGCGAAGGATTCAGGTCTCTACAAGGCTAAAATCAAATACTAAAGGCTGGCCCATTAATCCGGAAGCGGTCAAACGACCAAAGAACTGGTCGGGCTGGCCGCAGCAAAAGAAATTCGCCTTTATACTGACGCATGATGTGGAGGGTAAAAAGGGTTATGAGAAATGCAAGTCGCTCATAGAGCTTGAAGAAAAGCTTGGTTTTCGCTCGGGTCTGTTCTTTGTTCCCGAAGGAAATTACCGGGTTTCTCCAGAGGTGCGGCGTAATCTAACCGCTCGTGGGTTTGAGGGATGTATTCATGGACTAAGACATGACGGCAGTTTGTACGCTTCCAGAAAAGGGTTTAGAAGGCAGGCCCTTCGGATAAACGAATATATGAAAGAGTGGAACTCGGTAGGTTTCCGGTCTCCTTTTATGGAGCATCAACTGGAATGGCTTGGCGATTTAGATATTGAATATGATTGTTCTACTTTTGATACAGATCCTTTTGAGCCTAAGCCGGGTGGCGTAGGTGTGATATTTCCCTTCTGGGTGCCAGACGGAGAAAAGAACATGGGTTATATAGAGATGCCATATACTCTACCACAGGATTGGACGTTGTTTGTCCTAATGAGGAAAAGGAATATTGAGCTGTGGAAGGAGAAGCTGGATTGGATTGCTGAGCAAGGAGGTATGGCTCTTGTGCTTACCCATCCTGATTACATGAATTTTAACTCAAAGCAACCAAAGTTTGACGAGTATCCAGCCGAATATTATGAGCAGTTTCTAAATTATGTGAAGAGCAGATATGAAGGACAATACTGGCATGTGCTGCCTAAGGATATCGCACGTTTTTGGGCAGAAAATCAAGTGAATACAAACAGATAGCTAACTATAAAGAAACTGGCTTTCTGAACGAATGTAAAAATAGCAGGTAGGGTGGGCACAGCCCACCATTTTTTAAGCGGTGTGCAATGCACACCTTACATATTGATATGAGTTCTAACGAGGTAAGGCTTATTGACCCATTAAGTGATACACGGTGGGACTCATTTATTGAGAGTCATCCGCAGGGCACGATATATCAACACTCCTGCTGGATGAAAGTCCTTGACCTTACATATAAACACATCAGGCCGTTGTGTTTCGTGATAGATGATAAAGACGGTAATATTCGTGCAGCCATTGCTTGTTTTATTGTTAAAAGTAAATTAACGGAAATAAGGATTGTGTCGCTACCTTTTAGCTCTTATTGCGATCCCTTAGTTGATGATAAGAGAGATTTTGAAAAATTATTGGACCGTATAATAAAAGAAGCCGAAAATATTTCAGCATCATATTATGAGCTTAGAGCTTTTAAAAGCCAGGATTTGATTGATGATGTTAGGCTCAAACCTCATAATTACCATAAAATTCATATTCTGGATATTAAAGACGGATTTGCCACAGTAAAAAGAACGTTTCACAAGGACTGTATAGTTCGCTCCGTAAAAAAAGCGGTGAAATCGGGCGTTAAAATAAGAGAGGGATGTTTGGAACAAGATTTAAAACAGTTTTATTACATACACGCTCTTACCAGAAGACGGCAGGGATTGCCGATTCAGCCTTATAAATTTTTCAAAAATATGTGGGAGGTATTATACCCGCAGGGCTGTTTCACACTGCTTTTGGCTGAGCTTGGCGAGAAGAACATTGCCGGCATAATTCTATTTAAATTCAAGGACACTGTTTCTTTTGAGCACGGGGCCTCTATTCCAAACTATTTGGCGGTAAGACCCAACCATCTGCTTTTGTGGACGGGCATAGAGAAGGCATGCTCCGAAGGATATCATTACTTTGATTTTGGAAAAACAACTCCGGAAAACAAAGGCTTACTGGATTTTAAAACGAGATGGGGTGCAAAAATATACGATCTTCCTTATTTTTATTATCCGCAGGTGAAGGGAGTAATGTCGCTGGAAGGAAGCGATATAAGTAATAAACTATTGCAGTTTATGGGAAAGAATCTGCCATTACCTTTAGCAAAGATCATAGGGCGGATAGCTTACCATCATTTAGGTTAGAATGGCTAAAAGAACGTAAGCGCGATTACAGAATTCTACATTGTTAGAAGTGGATGTAATTTTATGAGATTTAAAAAAGTGCTATTAGTTAACCCTAAAACATACGGCGAATGGGTCGGTGTTCGGCTACCGGCTGGTTTAGGATATCTTGCACAGGTTTTACACGATAACGAGATTGAATATGACATTTTCGACATGCAGCTCGGATATGGTCAACGAAAGCTTTTTCATAAGATCGCCAGTTTTGGGCCGGATCTGATTGGATTTAGCTTGGTATCGTTAGGATATAAACATTCATATAACTTAGTTGAAAACGTTAAAGCGAGTTTTCCAGATATAAAAATAATTGTTGGTGGACCCCATGTGAGTATTCTAAAAAAACAAGTTCTACAGGATTGTGAAGCTATTGATTACGGGGTGGTATATGAAGGTGAAAGAACATTGGTAGAGCTTTGCAAAGGTACCGAAGATGAAGAATTTATTAAGGGTTTAATTTGCAGGGATAATGGCAATTTGATATATACTGGCGACCGAGATTGGATATTAGATTTAGACTGCATACCTTTCCCACGTTATAAAAGATTTGATCTACATAAATATATCAAGGAAATCGACGTATTTTCAAGTAGGGGATGTCCTCAAAAATGTGTTTTTTGTCCAAACTCGTTAATATCTCCATACTATCGGGCAAGAAGTGCGGAAAATGTGGTAAATGAAATAGAATATTGGTGTGTAAAGGGCTATCGCCAATTTAATTTCGATGATGATAATTTCACTCTTGATAAGGAACGCGTCTATAGAATTTGTGACGAGATAGAAAAGCGAGGATTAAAAGACCTCTATTTGAGATGTTCGAATGGATTGCGTGCAGACAAGCTGGATAGACAGCTACTGACGCGGATGAAAGAAGTCGGTTTTCAGTATATAGCAATTGGGGCTGACGCAGGTAATAATCGTATACTGAAAATTATCAAAAAGGGAGAGACTATCGAACAAATTGAACAAAGTGTCAAGGATGCTTGTGAGCTGGGTTTTGACGTGAAGCTGCTATTTATCATCGGCCATTTGGGCGAAACAGTTGACGATATTAATGATTCGCTAAAGCTCGCTAAAAAGTATCCAATTATACGAGTACATTTCTACAATCTGATTCCTTATCCGGGAACAGAAGTTTTCGAGCAGGTTTCTAAAAAGGATTATTTTCTTATTAAGCCGGAACAGTATTTGAATGAGGTTTCAGATTTAGATTCAGTACCCATTTTTGAAACACCTGAATTGTCGATGGAAACAAGAGTTGAAATGCTTAGAAAGGCACGGAAAGTCCAGAAAGAAATCACGGTAAAGGCCTTTAAGAGAATGTATAGCCATGTTCCTTTCGTTGGCCGATGTATGGGTTACTTCTTTAGCACAGGCATTATTCAAAGAACGTTTTATGGCAATATCATGTTTAGAAAATTGGTTGAATATGTTCGCTATAAAAAAGCTGTTCACCAATAATCAATAAAGACCAATATCATTTTTGGAAAGGCTTAGGGTGATAAAATGATCCCTAAGAAAGTATTTACAGTTGCCTCGCGTATCATCGCAAACATTCAATGAATTACATCGGAGAGTTGCTACGGGTTTTAGGTACTTCGCTTTGCTACCTGTAGAAGGGGGTTAAAAGGGTTACTGAGCATTTTATTCAAAATGATAAGGCACGAGATATTTGGATCGCCGCAGTTAGTATTTGTCCGAGAACCTTCCGGTTCGGAAATCTCCTCTGCCCCGGAAGTACCGAACTATAGAATAGTCTCATTTTTATCTGCTGGCGAGATTGATGAGACCTTAAGAGAGAAATTAATCCAAAACCAACATTACGTTTATCCAGGTACCGAAAAAGTGCTAACCAAAGATGGTCACCTTTGGGTAGGATACTTAGGCGGTCAATTGGCCAATCTCGCTTGCACGAGGGCCGGAGATAGAGTTGGATCTTTCTTCCTTCCTATAACCCCTGAATGTATACTTATAGAAGACTGCGTAACACTCCCGAAGTATCGGGGTCATCGTCTGTATCCAGCTACTTTGATACATATAGTTCGCACACTCAGAACTAAAGGTTTCAAGCATTTTTACATCGCTTGTAATGATTGGAATTTGCCTTCCGTATGTGCTATTTGTCGCGCAGGCTTCCATTTAATCGGCAGGGGAAGGTACAAAAGGAAAGGCCGTTTTGTTTGGCACGAAGAACATCACCGGATATCGCTTAAATAAGCCGGAGAGAAAAAGTAAGGTAATTGGTATATCTTATATGAGGGATACGATATATAGTAGCGGAGCACTCATCATTGGTGGTGATTTTCAAGGCCTGGGCATTGTTCATAATCTTGCCGAGCTTCATGTCCCTGTTATCGTAGTTGATACGGTACTTTGTATCAGCAAATATTCAAGATTTGTGCAGGGATATTATAAATCTCCCCCCCTAGCCGATGGAGCGGCTTTCACAGCTTTTTTGGAGCAGTTAGCCATAAATCAAAAGTTAAAAAATTGGGTTGTTTATCCAACGACAGACGAAGCATTATATGTCCTTTCGAGAAACAAAGAACGTTTAAGTCGATATTATTTGATACCGACTCCAGAGTGGGAGATTACTCAATATGCTTACGATAAAAAGCTCACCTACCAATTAGCTGAAAAATTGAATGTACCAGTTCCCAAAACGTTTTTTTTTGAGAATGAGGAGCAGCTAACAAGCGCAAATTTGGATTTCCCGCTTGTTCTTAAACCCTCCATCAAAGACAAATTTTTCCCGACTACAAAGCTAAAGGCCGTGCAGGCTAATAATAAAAATGAGCTAATTCATTTTTATAAATATATGACTTCTATCATTGATAAATCTGAAGTTATTGTGCAGGAATTAATCACTGGAGGAGCGGATAATTTGTATTCATTTTGTTCGCTCTTTGGCGATGGCAAAGTCAAAGCTAAAATAATTGCGAAAAGACAAAGGCAGCATCCCATGGATTTTGGCCGAGCGACCACCTTTGCGGTCACTTGCAAGATTCCTGAGCTGGAGGAGCTGGCAGTACGAATCTTAAAGGAGATAGACTATTATGGCTTGTCTGAAGTAGAATTCATGTATGATGATAAAAATAAAACATATAAGCTCTTGGAAATAAATGCACGAACCTGGGGTTGGCACACGTTAGGTTCTAAAGCCGGGGTGAATTTCTCGGAGCTTTTATTTATGGATATGAATCATCAATCTTTCTATATAAATGGTTTTGAAGAAAACGTTAAATGGATACGAATGTTGACCGATGTCCCTGTTGTGATCTCTGAGATTCTGAAGAAGCGCTTAAAACCTTCTGATTACTTTAGGTCGATCAGCGGTAGAAAGCAGTTTGCGGTTTATTCAAGCAAAGATCCTTTTCCTTTTATTGTGGAGATTCTTTTAGGACCTTATTTTTTGTATAAGCGTGGTTTTTGAGTGAAATATGGAAATTGTTATTATTAGCCTTGTCTTGGCTCAGTTGATTTTAATTCCCTTAGCCTACAAGTGGGAATTGAATCTTAAGGTCGTTTCAATCAGCGCCATTATAATTGGTCTGTTTGTTGGACTGGTTATAAGCATCGCAGAGAAATACTTCTATATGGGATTGCCTTTGAGATTGATAAGCTCCTTTGTATTAATTGTCACTACCTCGTTAACAGCGTTACTGGCTCGTTTTTTTCGTGATCCGGATAGAGTCCCGCCTGAGGGTCAAAATTTGATCCTGGCTCCTGCGGATGGTTTGATCAAATATATTAAACATATAGAAAAAAGCGAAATTCCGATTTCCTCAAAAGGGCGTGAGAATGTAAAACTATCCGCACCACTAACAGATATTTTTGAAAATGGGCAAGGCTACTTAATTGGTATTGGAATGACTTTTTTAGACGTCCATGTCACCAGAGCCCCAATAAACGGAAAGCTTACTTATTTTGAGCATATCCCGGGGAAATTTTATTCTTTGAAAAGAAAAGATGCTCCATATAAGAATGAGAGATTAATTGAAATTGTCGAAAACAATATTTGCAAGATCGGCTTTACCCAAATAGCTTCACGTTTGGTCAGACGCATCGTATCGTATGTAAAAGAAGGCGATGTACTGGATTTAGGTCAGAGGGTAGGGATGATTAAGTTCGGCTCGCAAGTGGATGTTGTGCTGCCTGATTTGAAAGATTTAAGAATTAAGGTCAAGATTGGAGAGCAGGTATATGCAGGCCTTTCGATAATTGCAGAATTTTAAGAAGTATTTAACCCCGCACTAATTGTAGCCATAGCGAAGTTTTCCAACCAACTGCAGGATGGTTGAATCGCCGTAGGACAATTGGTGCGGGGTTTTTTTATATATTTCGACCATCGCTTTAACATGGTTTTTCATCATTATTCCGTGTCCGACTACATCCGATCTATTACGGATATCTGCGTATTTTTCTTTAATGGAAAAACAAATCGGAAAGTATTGTTGCATTTTGATAGCTTAGTCTTATAATATGACTCGTAGTAACACATAAACGCTTGAATGGAGGTAAAGCCAAATGCTAAAAGGAGTAGCAGTTCTATTTGTAACCGCAGGCCTATTATTATCCTCTCACAGGCCATTAACCAAAGGAGAGCTTAATGTAACTCGCGTGAGATTGGAGTCGAAGGTCGAAGCGGTGGATAACAAAATCGACAGGCTCAGCCGACAAGTGCAGATGTTGAACAAAAAGATAGGGATGCTTGACCGAAGATTGGCATCCTTACAGAAGCATTTCAACATCGAGTTGTCACCACAGGAGCCGGAAGCCGTGGAGGAAACACTTCCATTGGAGTCTGAGTTGCGCATAACAGGAGCGGCCTCACCTACCAGAGGTGGTTTGTAAAAGCTGATAGGAAAAGCGGATTCACTCAACTGGTAGGTTGGCACTTTTCCAGTTCTGTGTGTAACTGCATATCTTGACGCATAGGTCTTTGTCATAGGTGCTGTGCCTGGCCCCACGTTGGGACAATTAGCCGAGCAGATGTATATCGCCCAGCTCGAAGGTGTCGTAAAAACCTGCGCGCAAGCCGAAAAATGGGCCACCCAATGGCTCAAAGAAGCCATCGACCCACAACTAATCTTTTGCGTGATTTTACGCGTTGACTTTTTAGAAATTCACTCTTGAAAGTAGCTTCATTATGTGATATGTTTTAGCCAGCGAAGTAGAGATATGATACTCCAACAACATTCGGGCAGAGGTGTGTTATACCTGATACTCGGAGAGGTCTGGAGTCTTATACGGAAACCATATAAACATTGTTAAGCCGATATAAATAAGGAACAAATTACATGAACTATGCTGAAGAGTATGCCCTTTGGTACCTGCGCTTAAATGGTTTCTTTCCAATATCGAATTTTGTCATTCATAAGTCCGGCGGAATAAGGCATAGCTCGGATTGTGACGTGCTTGCCATTCGCACCCCGAATGTGTTCGAAGAAATCGGTGGCCAGGAAGATGATTGGGACGACTGGCTTAGTGATAGATTCGATCTGAACAAAACCATAGGGGTAATTTGCGAAGTTAAAACAGGTAAATACGAGAAAGATAAAGTATTTGGAAAAAACAATGTTGAATATTGCATTGCGAGACTCGGCTTTGTACCGCGACAATTCATAGGGAAATTTTTAGACCGATTTGATGAGCTGAGGATTATTGACCTGAACGATCAGTATCAAATTGGCAAGGTACTAATTGCCAAGGATGGGGCGGAAACAAATCGGTATTCATATCTTGACCTAAGTTCGGTTATTTCATTCCTTGACAGACGAGTAGAAAAGTATCCTCAAGAAAAATATAGGGACCGTATGTTTTTCAGCTCCATTCTTTTTCAAAGCGTGATCGACAGGGTATCTCTGGGGCGTGAATTTGACAATAAACTAAAAGACGGTTAACAATCGCATTTTGAATAATTAGGGAGGTTTACTATTTTTGGGCCTTCTTCATGAGCAGCGGGTCGACCGAAAAACAAAATTAGGCCCAAGGTGCAAAGAAGAAAAAGCAGGCTGAAGCTGTAAATAAACAAAAGTAAAAGAAATGAATAAGGTAACATAAATGTCAGAGAAAAAGTGTCTGACCCCCTTTAATTTTCCCCAATTCGATTTTAAGGAGAGTCGTAATGGTAAATGATTATATTAAGAAGATGTCAGTTATAAGTTTAATTTGTTTATTTTCATTTGGCTGTGAAACTGAGCCAAAGACAAAAGGAATAGCAACAGCAGAACGTGTCGTTACAAAAAATGAATCAACTTCATCATATTCTAAGAGGCAACTAGCAAAGATAAGCCGAACCGAACATACAAATTGGTTTTCTGGTGGAACTTTACACAAGTCTAAGATGAGAGAATGGAGCAGAGCCACCTATGATAATAAATTGGCTACTGCTGCTGATTTAGTGATGGGGTGTCTAAAAATAGATGGAGTGGATGTAATGAAAATAGATATCGAAAGAGAACTAAAGCCTATGGCTATAGATTTTGCCAAAGGTCTTGACAATGCTAATGCAGACGGATTAGCGGATAATATGGATGTGTCTGAAGTTGCGGCGACAATATGGATAATAATGAAGAGCGGGAACTAAACTTTACTAAACTTTGTCTTAGTACGGTCTAATACGGTAATTTAGTTTAGTAACTATACAAAGATAAGGTTCAGAGTTGTTTAAGAAAAATGAGTCTGTAGAAATAATAGCATTAAGTATTAACCCTTTTAGAATTAATTAGGGACGCACCCTATTTTATGAGAACGAAATGGTACCAATAATAGAGTCCGTCCCTATTATCCCTGAAGCGAGAGACAATATGAGTATCTACATCACAATGAAAACTAAGTCAGATAAATCACGAGTCACACCCGACAAATTTCTTACTTGGGCCCAGCAGGACATTAAGGGGGGCGGCAAGAGAGGGATTGCTAACGCTCTTACGAATGCAAAGCGTGCTCTCCATGCAAGGATTGATGAGATACTTTATTCAGTTCGTGTTCGATATGCGAATGACTGGCCTAAATGGCCCGATAAACCTAGTACTTCTCTTAAGCTCAAAGTTCTCAGACGTCTCAATATCACGACTACTGCCATCGCCAAGGTTCTCACCGAAAGTAGAAATGACTTGGAGCATGCCTATAAACTCCCTTCTCAAGAACAAGTACAATTCTATGTACAAACAGCCAGACTGTGGTTGAATGACTCAAAGACGTATTTACATCCGCCAATCGTGCTTGCTGGATTACCGATAAAGACATGTGTTCCATCACCTTATGTTAGGACCAAGAAGGAATTAACAGTTGGTTCAACAGAAAAGATTTTGTTCTTCTGTGATGCCAAACGCAAATTGATTATTTTGAAGTCTGACGGTACTCAAAGTGAAACGAGTTATGACAAATTTAAATGGAAAGACATGATTAAAAATCAGCAAACATATTTTTATGACAGTAATCCACTCATAGTTCCTTCTATGTCTATTGCTTCTAAGATATATCGGGAATATAAACAATTGGTAAATCGCAATAAGAGAGGAGTAATCATTCCATTTGATAAAATTATGTTAGAAGAATCTGATGTTTGGCACGGAGAACCAAAGTAGGTTTGAAGAGCGAATTACCAAAGACATATGGGGGGAATCGGGGGACACCTTACTTATTTCTCCCTCTCATTGAGGTCCTTTCGTAGTTCTCATAGCTCATCTGTCAGGGAATTAGGGGGCTACGGTATATTTTTCGATGAGTTGTGCTTGATAATGATAGGTTTTGATAGAGGACAGC
>CAZVWH010000045.1:0-21809 GCA_964631175.1 uncultured Pirellulales bacterium
TTTCCAGATCATCCGGGCATAACACCGAATTCTCTTTCTGGATGGGTATAATTACCTTGAGCACAGGTTCTGCCTCGATATTACATTCTTTAAAACCGAGGACTTTTTTGATTACTTCACCATATTCATACCATGTTCTGTGTGCCTCTTGTCTCAACTTCTCCAAGTCATTCATAATTATCCCCTTTCAATCAAAATGGCTTAATCATAATTGGAAAGGTGCCACAATCGGCAATTGCCTTTCTTAGCTATCACGTAATTCCTGCTTGCTCATGTTTTTCCTTTCTACCCGTATTAGACATTTTCCTGAAATTTTGTGTCATCATTAAAGAATTCCTCGCAACGCTCACTAGTCATGCGTAGAGACTCATTACCAAAGAAATAGAACTTCAGTGAACGAAGAAAAATTTTGTAGCCGAGCTTATCATAATTGGCGGCTTGGTGTGGAATACTCATGTCGATGTGGTCGGACCGTTTTGTTAGTGTAGCACCACGATGTTGAGGACGGCATACGGGAACTAGGTCGAAACCAATTGATTTACCATTTGTATCGCTGAAATTGTATTCAACCTCACGGACTTCTGAGTCACTTTGGGGTATGCGTATTGAAGTTGCCTTGGCATGTATGGCTGTTGCTTGATCGTTATAGTACGAATTGTTGTCGAATCCTCCTTCATCCCAAACATGGAAGAACCAATCAGTATCTGAGAACATAACTTTTGGCAAAGTTTTGCCTTTGTGCTTACCAAACTTTAGTGGCGTCCATTTCATATTGTAACCTCTGTCTCAAGAGCACCTAACAAGCAGATATTTGATTTCGCTTCTTTAATGTTATTATGCTGCTTAACTAACGGAATCGGTCAAGACGAAATACATCTAATTGTCGATCACATTGATCTGATAGAAACACAAACCCATAATCTCTTTGTTTATGATATAAATGTAAATTAAAAGTGGAAAATCCCGCTTATACGTAAATAATATCGGTAGAATTTTGGGGGGATGATAATTAAAAATACAAAGTGATGACCAGAAAAAGTTACCGGTGAGGCACCCAAATTAAAGAGTCAATAAAGCCCTGCCCACAGGTGGCAGGGCTAAATAAAAATTTATTTTTTGTTTTCTCTGCGTTCTCCGCGGTTAATTCGCTTTCACAGGGCCAATCGGAGCTACGACCCTTCCATATACTTCATTGAGCACCTGAGCTAATGCTGTATATACTGCTGAAAGCCCACAGATAATTCCCTCGATACCAGCAATGCGTTTTATTGCTGGATTACCTGTCAGATCACCAAGTGCCAACAGAAAGAATAAAAGAGCTAATGAAGCAAATACAAATTGTAGTGCTTTGTTAATTTTGAGTGTCCCAATAAACATAACCGAAGTAAATACTCCCCACATAAACAGGTACGCTACCATAGCTGAATTTTCCGGAGCATTTCCCAGGCCCATCTTGGGCTCAATTATTAAGCCTACTAAAGACAGCCAGAAAAGACCATAAGAAGTAAAGGCTGTCGTTCCAAAGGTATTGCCTTTCTTGTACTCCATTATGCCTGCGATAATTTGTGCTATCCCTCCATAGAAAATTCCCATAGCTAATATCATTGTACCCAGTCCGAAAAGGCCGGCGTTGTGCAGGTTTAGTAGAACTGTCGTCATACCAAATCCCATTAATCCGAGGGGCGCGGGATTGGCTGTTGTATCTTTTATTTGAGTAACATTCTGAGATATTGTGTCCTTCATTACTTGTGCCCTTCTTACTGAAAAACAACCTGGACACGTGCCTTAACACATGCCCAGTTTTTAGTTCCTATATAGTTTAATAGTTTACTGGCCTCGACCTTTAATCAGATCTTCTACTACGGCTGGATCAGCAAGTGTCGTAATGTCGCCGAGATTGCCTGTGCTTTTTTCGGCTATCTTTCGCAAAATTCGACGCATAATCTTGCCTGAGCGGGTCTTTGGAAGTAACGGGGCAAACTGAATCGCTTCAGGTGTGGCGATAGGCCCGATTTCCCTTCGCACGTGCTTAACAAGCTCGGCTTTAAGCTCATCACTTTCCTCAACGCTACCTACCAATGTAACAAAAGCATACAAAGCCTGTCCTTTAACCTCGTGGGGTATTGGTACAACCGCAGCCTCAGCGACTTTTTCGTGGCTGACCAGAGCGCTTTCAACCTCAGCAGTGCCGATACGGTGGCCGGATACATTAACCACATCATCGATCCTGCCCATTAACCAATAGTCGCCATCCTCGTCGATACGGCAGCCATCAGCGGTAAAGTAAAGATTGTCAAACATGGTAAAATATGTATCTATAAATCTTTCATGGTCCCCCCACATTGACTTCATCATTCCGGGCCAGGGCCTGCGTATGCACAGTTTGCCGCCTTCGTTTACATCACACTGGCTTCCGTCATCACGCAGAATAATGGGATCGACACCAAAGAAAGGTCGGCTTGCACTACCAGGTTTTAGAGTGTGCGCACCGGGAAGAGGTGTGATTAAAATGCCACCGGTTTCAGTCTGCCACCACGTATCGACAATCGGGCAACGATTACGACCGATGTTTTTGTAATACCACATCCAGGCTTCGGGATTTATAGGCTCACCAACGGTCCCGAGAATCCTCAAGGAGTCCAGCTTATACTTAGCGGGCCACTCGTCGCCCTGACGCATTAGAGCGCGAATAGCCGTCGGAGCCGTGTAGAAAACGGTAACACCAAATTTATCACAAATCTGCCAAAAACGACCGGCATCAGGATAAGTAGGAACACCTTCAAACATTAGAGAGGTTGCGCCGTTTGCAAGCGGGCCATACACGATGTAGCTATGCCCTGTCACCCAACCAATATCAGCAGTGCACCAGTAAATATCATCATCGTGAACGTCGAAAATGACCTTGTGGCTATTAGCGACATGTACAAGGTACCCACCTGTTATGTGAACGACGCCCTTGGGCTTGCCGGTTGAGCCGGATGTGTAAAGGATATATAGTGGATCATCCGCAAACATTGGCTCAGCTTCGCACTGCTCGGCTGCATCTGCCATTTCGTCACGATACCATGTGTCTCTGCCTTTTTTCATATCGCAGGGGTCACCATTGACCTTGACCACTATAACACTCTCAATCGTAGGTGTATTTTTCATGGCCTGATCTGCAATACTTTTGAGCGGGATACGTTTTCCCGCACGCAACGAAACATTACTCGTAATAAGCAGTTTGCAGTCGGAGTCGTTAATACGGTCTCTAAGCGAATCTGCGCTAAAACCGCCAAAGACAACCGAGTGAATCGCACCGATACGTGCACATGCAAGCATGGCTATCGGCAGTTCCGGAATCATCGGCAGATAGATTGCCACACGGTCGCCTCTTTTTATGCCTTTAGATTTCAGAACGTTGGCGAATTTACAAACTTCATTGTATAGCTCTTGATATGTAAACTTCCTAACATCATCTTCCGCTTCACCCTGCCAAAGTATTGCTGTCTTCTTTGCAACCGGGGTACCCAGATGACGATCAAGACAGTTATACGTAACGTTTAACTGACCGTCAGCAAACCATGTATGCTCAATCTTGCGATTCTTAGTGTCCCAGGTGTACTCAAGACTTTTTGTTGGCTCTTTGAACCAGGCCAAGCTCTTTGCCTGCTGTAGCCAAAAGCCGTCTGGATCATTAATCGATTGTTCCCACATTTGCTGATACTGCTCAAAACTATTTATGTGAGCCTTGGCCTGGATCGAATCCAGCGGTGGAAATGAACGCTGCTCAATTATAAGTGAATCAATGGCTTTTTCCTTTTGTCCCATAACACTCTCCTTTTTTAATTTCTTTCATATGAGCGCAGATTAACTAATACGCTCCATAAAAATATGATTAAACCTGCAATCTATATAATTGATTGCAAGAATTCAACTGAAAAATTCAAAAATCGCAATTTGAGGAGAATCTTTCAGAATTTGTACCTCATACTCAAACCAGTATATGTTATATCATGTGTAGCGACCGAATCTTCCATTGATATTTGGTGATAAACACCCGGCAGAAAAGAAAGATTATCAGTGATTTTAAATTCTGTTGATACGCCGAATGTAGCGTATGACCAGTCATGTTCTGCTCCACCAAGTCCGTCAGTATAAGCAAGCTCGCTGGACAGACGCAGGGGTTCTGCAGGCTCCAAGACCTTCAGGTCATAGCTCAGTATGAAGCGATGAACCCATCCTGACGGAATATCAGCGCCGCTTTGCTTTGTGTAATTTTCTCCTGCAGCATATTCATAATGAGCAATGTAGCTTGGAGTAAATCCTTCCGGCATAATATTCGGCCAGGAAAATGCAAATATCCACTCCCAGGTTGTGTTAGCTGATTTTCTGTCCCTGCGGGGATAGTGTTCATATCCCGCACTAAGATTATAGTTCATAGTGTAGGGTGTATCTTCAAAAAGGCTGCCTTTATAATAAGGTCTGTAGTCAAACCTCTGCTGGTCAACGTAGCCGCTTCCAAAGGCATTACGATGCGTAACTTTAGTGCCAAAACCGCTGCCCCAGAAGTCAAGGTCAACAGTCTTAAATAACGCGCCATGTGAGCCATAAGCCTCAACACCTTTACTTAACCACTTACTCAGATAAGTTAGATCAAAAGTAACTCCTAACTGCTCTTCTTGGGACTGAGCGTGATTCACTGCCGACAATATAATAATAGCAATAAAGAAAATTTCCTTCTTCACGATTTTTCTCCTTAAAAACTTGCAGCTTGCAAAAACGTTTAATTTTACATGAATGTCGAATGACGTCAAGTATAAGAAAAAGGTCTTTTTTAATGTATTTTTATCCACCTAAATCACACACACATTTGGGGACAATTACAAAAGCTGAAGTCGAAGAGAAATTAAGCTATCAGCGGGCCGCTTGGCGGAAAACAAATCAGTGTGAAGATTATCAGGAAATCAGAATGCCAGGAAGAAAAGAATAAACATGGACTTCTGGTAACCTATTATTCCGATGCCCACTTCCTGATAACCTGAATGAAAAGGTGTAGCAGACTTTCACTTTTAGCGGACCTAAGGCGAATGGGGGTTGGTTTTTATCGCTCCCTTATCCGCTAAGTCATACTGCTCTGTTTTGCGTAAAATTATAGGAAATGCAGGTTAGCCACCATATTCAAATCACGAACGTATTTCTACTTCTCTTGCAGCTATAGAAACCTTTTCCTTGACATTTGACTTCGGCAAGCTAATGCAAAAAGTATTTCCACAGCTTTCATTTGTACTTTCGACCAATATATATCCGCCGTGCATTTCAACTATTTTCTTTGCTACCATCAGGCCCAAAGGCGAATCTTCCTCTGGACATATACCAGGCTGTTCTCTCATCCATTCAGAGCCATTAAAAATCTTGTCCATCTTGCTACTTTCAATACTTTGCCCGTTATCTTGTATCTCTATGGTAACCTCACTGCCGATGTCTTTTAAACGCACTTCAATATGACCTTCGACAGAAACAGAATTTATCGAATTGCTAATAAAATTCGTTAACACTTGCTTAATCCTGTCACGATCTGCACTAATAATAAGTTCAGAGTCGGGCATAATATTTCTTAGCTCAATATTTTTCTTTTCTGCAAACGGCAACAAATCATCCAGGACTTCTGAAACTATGTCCCTAAGATTAAGCTTGGTCATCTGTAACTTTGCCTTGCCCGCATCTATTTGTGACATATCAAAAAGATCACTAATAATTTTTCTCGCCATATCGAGTTTTTTCCAAACGTTCTTTTCTTGTGCTCGGCCGTGTAACATTTTTTCATCTGAAAGCAATCTCTTCAACGCCTCTGAAACCTTAACAACCAATTCACTTTTTAGCTGAATCTGCTCTTCCAATTTGAGGATTGTTTTTCTTAGCTCATCTTCTACAAGAATGCGCTCCGTAATATCCCGAGCGGTCCCGACAACTGCCATTTTATTGCCACTCGAGTCTTTAATAATTGATCTTGAAAGAGAAACCGGAAATATGCTTCCGTCTTTTCGTCTATGATAAAATCCAATTTCCCATGTGCTTCCAATACCTTGAGTTCTAAAAACAGCCCTCGTATTGGCCGTTTTCGTCCCTTCCAACCAGAGGATGCCACAATCTTTTCCCAGTATCTCCTCCTTTTTATATCCATAAGTATCACAAAAAGCCTTATTTACAAAGCTTATCCTGTCATCTATATCAGTTATATAGACACTATCAACGGAGCTCATAATAGCGCCTGATAATAATCGCAGATTCTCTTCGGCCTTCTTGTGCCTAATAGCATTCTCGACGGTTATGGGAAGCGCTTTGAGATAGTTTCTTTCAATGTCCTTTGTCAGATAATCATAAGCACCAGCCCTCCATGCTTTGACTGCTATTTCCTCATTGCCTGTGCCGGTGACAACTATAATAGGAGTATTCTTAACCAAATCCAGGATGTCAAATGCTGTGCCATCCCCCATTAAATGGTCAGAGATGATAATATCAAACTGTTGGCAAGCTAATATGTTTTGGGCCTGTGAAACAGAATCGGCTATGGTGTAATCATATTGAAGCTTTTGAGTTTCCACCAACCGCTCGAAAGCCATCTGGTCGAGCTTATCATCCTCAATCATCAAGACTTTATATCTTTTATTTCCCATTGCTTTATCCCCCATTTGGCATTTTGCTCAGTGTCCAGTACAAGTCAATCGTTCTGATGGCATCGACGAATTTTTTATAATCGACCGGCTTAACTATATAGCCAGCGACACTGAGCTTAAAACTCTCGACTATATCACGTTCTTCCTTAGATGTAGTTAACACTACAACAGGAATCTTTTTCAGCTCATCATCAACTTTTACGATTTTCAGAAATTCGATACCATTCATCCTTGGCATATTCAAATCTAAAAGGACAACACAAGGCTTTCCATTGCCTTGGCCTCTTAAATAGTCCAACGCTTCTTCACCATTGGTTCTATGAACTAATGGATTCAGAATTTTCAGATCCTTAAACGCCCGGTTAACCGTCATCGCATCTACACTATCATCTTCAACTAACAATACTGGCTTCGAGCTTCGCATCTTCAGCCCCCTCTTCTTGCTTAGGTAATGTAAACAAAAATGTACTTCCCTCACCTGGTTTTGATTCCACCCAAATCCTTCCACCATACATCTCAATAACCTTTTTAACCACCGTCAGACCAACGCCGGTGCTTTCTACTTCGTCCTGTGGCGATAACGTCTGGAATATCTGAAAGATCCTATCAAAGTATTTCTCTTCAATTCCAAGGCCGTTGTCAGCAACGCTGAACTTCCAGCAATCATCTTCCTCGATACAAGCAATTCTTATCTGACCTTGTGGTTTATCCATGTATTTGATGGCGTTGCTTAGTAAATTCTGGAAGACCTGAGTAATTCGCGTCTTTTCGCATTCAATCACCGGCAGTTCATTTTCAATTGTGATGTTGATCTTTTCCGGTGGAGCAACCATATCGATAATACTCGGCACAAGCTCAGTCAGATTCACCTGAGTCATTTCTTCTTTAACACGTCCAACACCAGAGTACAGCAGGATTCCATCGATTAAATTGTACATTCTGTCCACTCTGTTTAAAAGCAGCTCTATTCGCTTTTTACCTGCCTCGTCGAACTTAGCTGCATAATCCATTGCCAGCCAATTAACAAGTGTGTTAATACCCCGTAGCGGCGTCTTAAAATCATGTGAAACCATGTACACTAAGTCATTTAAATCCTTGTTGGCCTTTTCTAGCTCCGTTAGTAGATGAGATTGATGTTGCTCGGCCTGCTTACGCTCTTGAAAGAAGCCGCCTGTTCTGTAGAACGTGGCATTGTCGGAAATATCCGGATGATCTTGCAAATACTCTTGAAGGTATTGTTTAATCTTAGTGGGATGTGCCATAATGAAGCGGCAGGTACTATCACCCTTAGCTCTACACATTATCTCAGAGGCAACCAATGGAATCCCAAAGCTCTCTTCACACCATCCAGATGAATATCCAGCATTCATAGCACAAACACAGAAACTGCTTTCCTTGCCGCTCTTTTTCCATGCATCGGCCTCAAACGAAAATGGATGATCATATATAAGATAGTAGTTCTCGTCAGGTGTCGGTCTTGACTCAGCAAATATATCAACAAAAGCCCAGCCTGTATAAGAGAAGTGAATTGGCCCCGCAGAAAGCTTATCTATTGGGTCCTGCACACCCATCTGTTGATGGAAGTTCCTGGCATCTATCATCCCGATAGCATGTGCAAAATCAAAAAGAAGACTCCTTGTGATTTCCGATGCTTTTTCCTCTCCACAGTCCTTAAACATACTCTTTATAGTATCAAAAAAATCCACCGACATTGAGGCCGCTCTAATAAGAATATATCGTTGGCCAAATATCTCTATCTTGCCCTTCGATGGCTCTTCCTTCTTTTCACTGAAGTACGTGCTCACATAGTCTTGAGCCTTCTGAAAAATCGGCTCAAACTGTTCTGGAACACTTACGGTATCCAACATACCCCTTTTCTCCATTATGCTGACGATCCCACAATCATCAGCCAACGTACCTTTACAGTATCTGTCAGCATTATTAGAATAATTGTCAATTAAAGGCTTAGCCTTAAATAATACTTAACTCGAGTTTGGTATCCTCAATCACCTTCTTTTGCTTAGATAATGTGAACAAGAATGTACTTCCCTCACCTGGTTTTGATTCTACCCAAATCCTTCCCCCATACATCTCAATAACCTTTTTAACCACGGTCAGACCAACGCCGGTGCTTTCTACTTCGTCCCGCGGCGATAACGTCTGGAATATCTGAAAGATCCTATCGAAGTATTTTTCTTCTATACCAGGGCCATTATCAGCAACGCTGAATTTCCAGCAGTCGTTTTCTTCTATACAGCCGATTCGTACCTGACCTTGTGGTTTATCCATATATTTGATGGCGTTGCTTAGTAAATTCTGGAAGACCTGAGTAATTCGCGTCACCTCACATTCAATCACCGGCAATTCATTTTCAATTGTGATGGTGATGTTTTCCGGTGGAGCAACCATATCGATAATACTCGGCATAATTTCAGTCAGATTCACCTGAGTCTTTTCTTCTTTAACACGTCCGACCCTTGAGTACTGGAGGATTCCATTGATCAAGTTTTGCATTCGCTCCACTCGACCCAAAAGCAAATCTATTTGCTCTTTACCGTCCTTATCTAACTTATCTGCGTAATCAGTTGATATCCAATTGACTAATGTATTAATCCCCCTTAGCGGAGCTTTCAAATCGTGTGATACTATGTATGCAAAATCGTTCAGCTCCTTGTTCGAACGTCCCAACTCTTTGTTTGCTGATTCTAAGTCTTTATTTAGCTTTTCCAGAGCCTGCTCTGCCTTTTTTCGCTCAGTGATGTCTCGAAATATACCTTGCAGTAGTGTTTTGCCCCTAATTTCAAGTAGATTGGCTTTTATTGCAACATCCCTTATCTCTCCATTTTTGGTAACAACCTGTGTTTCCAGGGTCTGGCCCTGTTTTTCTTTGAGATGCTCCTTGAAGCTTTTGGTAAATTTTCCTTCGATTTCTTTTTTAGGATGAAGAGTCTGCTGGTTCTGCCCAATCAATTCTGATTTTTCCCGGCCAACCAGTTTTGTTCCCGCAGGATTACAGTCGGTTATTATGCCTGTTTCAGCATCAGCTATGAAGATAGCATCTAATGCTCCCTCAAACTGTGTTCTGTATTTTTCCTCCGCTTTACGCAAAGCCTCTTCCACTCTCCTTCGAACGTCGATCTCTCGATTGAGATTATCTATCGATGTAGTTGTCTTCCGCAGGTTCTCGGCCATTTCGTTGAAAGACAAAGCAAGGTCCCCTATCTCATCCTTCGTTTTAATTTCTATTTGTGTGTCTAACTTACCTTCACCTATTCTAATAGCAGCATCTCTTAGGCTTACGATTGGTTTTGTAATTCTTCTTGAGAGATAGATACCAACCACAATGGCCAAGGCAAAGCTTAAGAATAAAATCAATACGGACATTACAAGTGCTGTAATTACAGTTTTATATGCCTCCAGAATTGGTAACTCAACCACCACTGCCCAGTCAGGCATATCAAGATTCGCATGGTTAGTTACAACTTTAGTTCCTTGGATACCCTTTGTTACCTTAGTAGTATCTTTATGGCTTAACTCATCTCCCTTTACAAATTCATTTACCTCATCCAGATAGGCTAAATTCTCTCCCTTTAAAACACGGCTAATATCACCGAAGGCGATGAGATTACCTTGCTTATCCACCACGTAAGCCACGCCTTTATTACCGATTTTTATCCTGTCAACTAAATCCCACATGAATTTTAAGTTCACCTCAGCCATCAATATTCCTTTAAAATCGCCAAAGACATCCTTGACCGCAACAGCCATTATCACCATTGGCTCACTGGTTATTTCATCAATATATATCGAACTGATGTATGTTTTCCCCTGGCTCATAAGAGAAAACAGATCACCCTCGACTCGCATTGTAAAGCCATAGGATACAGAATTTGATAGACGTGAGACTCTTTCTATTTCCTGTTTTTGGGTGCCTAACAGGACTAATTGGCGAAAGGCTGGCTCTAGGCCGAGTAATTTCTCCAAGATAATTTTATGCCCTCCTTGCTGGATATTTAAAAAATTGCCAAGAGAAATTGTCGCTTCCAGTACCTTAAGCTTCTCTTGAATATAACTCTTGACTCTATTGGCTGCATTTTGAGCAATGAGCCGTTGCTCCTCTGCAAGGAGTTTTTGCTGGCTCTGGAAGTTAAAATACATATTTAAGCTTCCGGCAATTAGAAGCACTATTGCACTTAAACCCAAAAAAGCAATAGCTAACGTTGCCGTTAAGCTACGGAAATTTCTTGTCTTTTTTTCTTTAATTTTCACAGACATAATCTTTTTTATCGAATTACCTCATCTGCCCTACTTAACAAGCCTTCATTAACATTCAGCCCCAGTTCTTGAATCACTTTGTAATTGAGCCGCAAATGTGGCTCCGGTGTAACAACCGATATTGTGCTGGCGAGGGTACCTTTTAAGATTTTGTCAGCTATGGGTGCAGCCAGCTCGCCAACTTCAAAAAAATTAACACAATAACTAAAAACACCTCCGATATCTGCCGAGGAGAGCATGCTACCAACAAGAGGTAATTTATGTTCTTTCGCAAACCCACTAATTGCTGCCCAACCGCTAGGCGTTTGGGTAAGAAACTCTGGTAGAATCTGGATGGCATCCATTCCGTTATCAACTAATTGGGCTCGTTTCTTGAAAGCTACCTGTATGTCTTCAACGCTGCTGACCTGAACTGCCACTAACGTTACGCCTTTAGATGCTGCAACCGGTCGTAACGCCTCAAGCGCGGGGGGACCATTAGGGTAATTTGGGTCATAGGGTATATAAAGTCGTTTAATATGAGGTGCCATCTCAAGTAAAATCTCAAAACGCTTGACCACCAAATCTGGGCCGGGATAACGTACACCGGTGATGTTACCGCCTGGTTGGCGAACACTCTCTACCAGGTTAATCCCTTCTATGCCGGCTATAGCAAATACCACTGGGATTTCTGTCCCCTGAGTGGCTGCCTTGGCTGCTAAGGATGCTTCCGTGGGAAATACGAAAATCAAGTCAACTTCATCTTCGACAAATTTTTTGGCGACTAGTTGTAAATCAGTTAATTGAAAATTCGCTACCTGAATATCATATACAATGTTCTTGTTCTCAATGTAGCCCAACTCACTCATTTTGGCCTTGAAACCATCTGCTATATCAGAAAAAGGTTCCATACCACCAAGAATACCCACCCGATAAACCTTGGGCTTCTTTTCGCTACAGCTACTCAAAAACACACTAACCACAGCTAATAGCGTTAGATATAGTATTTGCCGTCTGAACCTGATTTTGTTATATTTAAGCATTTCAATTACCCTTTTAACGGATTATCTCATCTGCACTGTTTAATAAGCCTTCACTCACATTCAACCCCAGTTCTTGAATCACTTTGTAATTGAGTCGTAAATGAGATTCAGGCGTAACAACCATGATTGTACCGGCAGGAGTACCTTTAAATATATTATCAACCAAGCCTGCAGCCAGTTTACCTGCTTCAACATTGTCTGGGAAAAAACTAAATAATGCCCCCAAGTCTGCCGTAAAGCCCATACAACCGCCAATAGGCACTTTATGTTTATTAGCAAACTCAAGGATAGTCGCAAAGCTATCTGCTGAATGGGTAAGAATATCAGGCATTATAAGAATGGCATCAATGCCAATATCGCCGGATGCTGCCCGCTTCTCTAAAGCAGATTTAAGTTCTTCTAAATTGTTAACAGCATCTTCCACCAAGGTTATACCTAAAGACAAGGATGCCGGACGCAATCCCTCAAGCGCGATGGGTATAGCAGGGTAATTTCGGTCATAGATTAAATAGACTCTTTTGGCTTCTGGTACCAGCTCATGCAATATCTCAAGACGTTTAACTGTACTTTCGGGGCCGGGGAAACGCACACCAGTGACATTGCCACCGGGGAGGTGCACCTTCCCTACCAGGTTGGTTCCTTCTATAGTAGATATGGCAAAAACCACCGGGATATTTGTCCCTTGTGTTGCAGCCTTAGCTGCTAAGGCCAGCTCTGTAGGAAATGCAAGGATAAGATTGACCTTATCAGCAACAAATTTTTTGACGACTCGCTCTTCCCCTACACGTTCAGCGTTCAATCCCTGAAAGTCATATACGATGTTCTTGCCCTCTATGTAGCCTAATTCTGTCATTTTGGCTTTGAAACCATCTACTATATTGGCAAAGGCCTCTACGCCAGATACAATACCCACCCGATATATCTTGGGTTTCTTTTCGCTACAGCTACTCAAAAACACACTAACCACAGCTAATAGCGTTAGATATAGTATTTGCCGTCTGAACCTGATTTTGTTATATTTAAGCATTTCAATTACCCTTTTAACGGATTATCTCATCTGCACTGTTTAATAAGCCTTCACTCACATTCAACCCCAGTTCTTGAATCACTTTGTAATTGAGTCGTAAATGAGATTCAGGCGTAACAACCATGATTGTACCGGCAGGAGTACCTTTAAATATATTATCAACCAAGCCTGCAGCCAGTTTACCTGCTTCGACATTGTCGGGAATAAAGCTAAACATGGCCCCATGGTCTGCCGTATGGGCCATACTACCAGCGATAGGGACTTTATATTCATTCGCAAAGTTGAGAATTGCCTTAAAACCATCTGGCGACTGAGTAAGAATCTCAGGCATAATCAGAATAGCATCTATACCGATATCACCCGATTTAGCCCGTTTCTGCAAAGCAGCCTGAAGTTCTTCCATATTGTTGACAGGGTCCTCTACCAATGTTATGCCTGACGATGAGGCTATTGGATGCAAAGCTCCAACCGCGAAAGTTGTATTAGGGTAATTGCGGTCATAGATTAAATAAACTCGTTTGGCATTAGGTACCAACTCGTGCAAGAACTCAAAACGCTTGGCAGTAAGCTCCGGGCCAGGGTAGCGCACCCCGGTAATATTCCCACCCGGGTGAGACACGCTTTCGACTAGATTAGTTCCTTCTATACCGCCGAGGGCAAAAACCACTGGTACGTTGGTTCCTTGGGTGGCCACCTTAGCCGCTACAGCCGGGTCAGTGGGAAATGCGAAAATCAGGTCAACCTTATCAGCCACGAATTTCTTGACAACCTGCTGTTCTCCTGCCGGGTCAGCGTTCAATTTCTGAAAGTCATATATGATGTTCTTGCCCTCTATATAGCCTAATTCTGTCATTTTGGCTTTGAATCCATCTGCTATACTGGCAAAAGGTTCTGCGCCAGAAAGAATACCCACCCGATACACCTTCGGTTTCTTTCCGATACAGCCGCTCAAAAACACACCAACCACAACTAATAGCATTAGATGTAGTATTTGCCGTCTGAACCTGATTTTGTTATCTTTAAACATTTCAATTACCTTTTTAACGGATTATCTCATCCGCTCTGCTTAATAAGCCTTCACTAACATTCAGTCCCAGCTTTTGGATAAGTTTGTAATTTATGCGCAGATCGTTGTCAGATGTAAAGACGGGAAGAGTACCGGCCGGTATGCCTTTTAGCACTTTATCTGCTTGAATTGCAGCCAAACTACCCATCTTAGTATTAGTAGGATGAAAACCGATTATGGGTCCGTAGGCTTCTTTTAAAACCATGAAGCTACTGATGGGTAATTTATGCTCGTCAGCAAACTTGTATACTACATCAAGGACTTCAGGTGTTACAGAGAAAGGTTCGGCCAGCATTAAAATTGCATCCATCCCTATATCAGCGGAGACAGCACGCTCATCAAGATAATCCTTGACCTCTTGTGGAGTGGCAAAGGGCCCCTCTATCAAAGTTAGGTCCAGTTCTAACGCTACGGACCGGATTGCTTCAATTTGGGGAGAAGTCGTTGGATAACCTTTAAGATAAGGTACCCAGACTCGTTTGGCCTGCGGTGCTATCTCGTGCAAGAATTCCAGACGTCCAGTCGCGCTTTCTGTCGTTGGGTAGCGCACGCCGGTGATACTGCCGCCAGGATTACTTACACTCTCTACCAGACCCGTCCCTTCTATGAATGTACAGCTAAAGACAATCGGGATTCCTGTTCCCGCTGCAACTGCCTTAGCCTCTATGGCTGCTTCGGTTGCGAACGAGAATATCATATCAACTTTTTCGTCCACATATTTTTGAACGACTTGCTCATTCCCAACAGGTAGAGGAGCCATATATACATCGTAAACTATATTCCTGCCCTCGATATAACCCAATTCTGCCATTTTCTCTTTGAAAGCATCAAGTATATCACCAAGGAATTCCCCGCCGGTCCAAAGGACGCCGACCCGGTAAACCTTTTCCTCTTTTTTTTCAGCGCAACTGCTTAAAACAAGTGTTAAAATACAAATTAGAATAAAATATTTAATTATTGTTTTCATTTTTAATCACTTCTTTTAATTAATAATAATTCGAACATAATTAACGAATTACCTTATCTGCCCTGCTTAACAAGCCTTCACTAACATTCAGCCCCAGCTCTTGTGCCGCTTTGTAATTAATCTCAAAAAAACTCTCTGCTGAGACAACCGGGATAGTACCGGCCGGGGTGCCTCTTAGGATTTTGTCAGCTAGTACCGCTGCTTGTTTGCCGGTATTGGCGGGATCAATATTTACGCCAAAAACAGAACTATAACCTTCCACTAACATTAAGGCACCGCCGATAGGCAGCTTGTGTTCAGCAGCGAACTTGCCCATTACTGCAAAAGCATCAGGTGTCACAGCAAGAGGCTCAGCTAAAAACAGTATGGCATCCATGCCAATATCAGTCGATTTAGCACGCGCATCAAGAATAGCTTGAAGTTCTGCCGCGTTGTCTGCGGGGGCTTCCTCTAATGTTACACCCGCAGCCGCAGCCGCCGGGCGCAATACCTTTAACTGGCTGGCCACAATAGGATAACCCCGCTGATAGGGTATCCACATTCGTTTGGCTGAAGGTGCCAGCTCACACATGATTTCAAAACGTTTGATTGCCAAATCCGGACCAGGATAACGCACGCCGGTGATATTCCCGCCTGGCTGGCGTACGCTCTGAACCAGGTCGGTGTCCTCTATGTTGGCAATGGCAAAAACCACAGGGATGTTTGTCCCCTGGGTTGCTGCCTTGGCTTCCTGGGATGCTTCTGTGGGAAACACGAAAACTAAGTCTTCCTTATCTTCCACAAACTTCTTGAGGCTGCTTTTATAAAAGGCCATATCAAAGTTCGTTTTCTGCAAATCATAGATGATGTTCTTACCTTCGATGTAGCCTAACTCGGTCATTTTGGCCTTGAAGCCATTTGTTGCATCAGCCATATAATCTAAGCCAGACAGAATACCCACCCGATACACCTTGGGTTTTTTTTCACTACAACTACTCAAAAACACACAAACTGCAACTAACAGAGTAAGAATCAGTATTTGTTGCATAGACTTAATTTGCTTACTTAGATCCATCTTAATCACCTCTTTTTTATCAACGAATTATCTTATCTGCCCTGCCTAACAAGCCTTCACTAACATTCAATCCCAGTTCTTGGGCAACTTTGTAATTTATCTCAAAAAAACTCTCGGCTGAGACAACCGGGATGGTGCCGGCCTGGGTACCTCTGAGGATTTTATCGGCTAGTATTGCTGCCTGTCGGACTGTTTTTGGGTCGTCGACATCTATGCCGAAAATAGACCCATAGTCCCCAACTTGCATTGTTATACCGCCAATAGGCATCTTATGCTCATATGCAAACTTAGCTATTACTTCAAAAGCATCATCCGTACAACTAAGAGGCTCAGGTATAAATAATATTGCGTCAAAACCAATATCATCTAATTTATTTCTTGCATCCAGCTCAGCCTGAATCTCTGCCGCATTATCAGCTGGAAATTCAATCAATGTTACACCCGCGGCTTCAGCAGCTGGACGCAATACTTCCATCTGGCTGCTTACAATAGGGTAACCCCGCTGAAAAGGCACCCACATTCGTTTAGCATTCGGCGCCAGCTCAAGCATAGTCTCAAAACGCTTGATAGCAAGGTCAGGGCCAGGATAACGCACTCCCGTGATATTCCCGCCTGGTTCACGCACACTCTCGACCAGACCAGTCCCTTCAATATTGGCAATAGCAAAAATAACAGGAATGTCTGTTCCTTGGGTGGCTGCCTTGGCTGCCATAGATACTTCAGTGGGAAACGTAAAAATCAGGTCAACTTTATCTTCCACAAATCGCTTGAGGATTTGCTTTTCTCTTACCGGTTCAAAGTTTGTTCTCTGAATATTATAGACTATGTTCTCACCTTCTATGTATCCCAGCTCTGCCATTTCGGGCTTGAATATATCAGGGATAGCACCGATATAATCTAAGCCGCAAAGAATACCCACCCGATACACCTTGGGCTTCTTTTCACTACAGCTACTCAAAAACACGCAAACGGAAACTAACAAGATTGCAAGCAGCATTTGCCGCCTAAATCTAATGTGTTTACTGAGAATCATTTCAATCACCTCCATTTTTCAAACACAATTTTTAATCCCGTGCGCCTACTTTAGAAGCGGTACGTGAGGTTTACACCGCACCAGAGTTCATCCTCTGGATTAACAGAGTCATCCATGGAAATCTGATAGTTCACATAAGGCGTAAACGTTATATTGCCGATTCCTACATTTGAGCTGGCGCCAAGAACAGCATGAGACCAATCGTGCTCGGCACTACCGGCACCGAAACCGTCGTTATAGGTTATATCACTGGAAAGCCTGAAACCCTGACTCTTACCGGCAGCCCAGAAATCAGGTACGGCAAAGTCATACGCCAGACCGAAAACGTGAATGAAGCCCTCACTTCCTCTGATATTAGAATGGCTTCTGCTCGGCCATAGCCTTCCAATGTAGTAGTTAGGTAGCAGACCATTGTCACCCAAGAGCTTTGGCCAAGCAAAAGTCACGCCAACTTCCTGCGAATCAGACCTTGCCCCACTTATTCTCGGCAAGCTGTAATAGAAGTAGTTGGCAGTGTAATTAGTGACATAAGGCGTATCTTCGAGGAAAGCTCCTGTATAGAAAATCGCATATAGCATCTGAACAGACTCTTCCATACCACCTGATAAAGGATAACCACGCATGACTTTCCCGCTAAAGCCTGTATCACCCAAAGTAACTCCAACCGCAGGCATGAAGACTCCATGGTCATCATATAAATCAAAACCATGCCACATATTCTTGCTCTGGATCGTAGCACCTACGTCAACCGAAACTTTGCCTTCAAGGCCACGCAAAATATCCAAAAGCTCAAAACCATACCATCTGTACTTAACCGAAGGTACGGCGTTCGGATCGACCTGTTGCACAGTGTCTTCAACCTCCTGAGCCGGGCATATGCCCACCAAACTCAATACAAGCACACCACTAATCATTAATTTTACAGCTTTCATTACAATCACCCTTTCTAATCCCCAATATGATTTTCAAATAAAGCTGGCTTCGAGTTTCTCATCTCTAACCACCTTTTCTTGCTTTGGCAGAGTGAAGAAGAATGTGCTTCCCTCGCCCCGTTTTGATTCCACCCAAATCTTACCCCCGTACATCTCAATAATCTTTTGAATCACAGTCAGGCCGACTCCGGTGCTTTCAACTTCATCCCGTGGTGATAACGTCTGGAATATCTTAAAGATTTTTTCGAAGTACCTTTCTTCTATACCAGGGCCGTTATCTGTGACGCTGAATTTCCAGCCCGCCGAAGGCGGGTACTCCTCGACACAGCAAATTCGTATCTGACCTTTTGGTTTATCCATGTATTTGATGGCGTTGCTTAGTAAATTCTGGAAGACTTGAATAATCCGAGTCCTCTCACACTCTATTACTGGTAATTCATTTTCAATTGTGATGGTAATATTTTCCGGCGGAGCAATCATATCGATAATACTCGGCACAAGCTCATTAAGATTTACCTGTGTTTTTTCTTCCTTAACACGGCCAACTCGAGAGTACTGCAGGATTCCATCGATTAAGTTATGCATTCGATCTACACGGTTAATAAGTAAATCCATCTGCTCTTTACCTTCCTGGCTTAACTTATCCACATAATCAGCCGACAACCAATTAACCAGCGTATTTATCCCGCGTAACGGAGCTTTCAAATCGTGCGATACCACGTACGCAAAATCGTTTAATTCCTTATTGGCATTTTCTAATTCTTTATAAGCCTTCTCTAACTCGACGGCCCGTTCGCGCTCGATCTTCGCTACCGCCGCCTGAGCCGCGAATTTTCTCTCTTGCTGCATAAGAATCTTCATATTGGTGGTCAAATTATTGAAAGCATTGGCAAGCACACCGATTTCATCTGTCGATTTGACTGCAACTCTCTTGTCAAGGTCCGAACTTCCCCGTATCTGTTGAATTGTAGCAATAAGCCTGGATAAGGGTCTCACTAATGAAATTGAAAGACTGGTCAGTAATAAAAATGTCGCAAGGCCTAAAGATACAAGAGCCACCATAGAACTATTACCAAGAAGCTCTTGTACCTTACTGTCGATAAGCGTCTTGGGAAATCCTACTATTACAGCAACAATGGGCCCATTTGAACCGTCCTCCACCGGGACTATCGTATTGTAGTACTTTCGCTCAGCGACTTCAGATAAACAAGCCGTCTGCTGGTTGCGCTCAAGGGCATTGAGGATTTGTGGATTTTTTATCATCGTACCGCGTTGTGCCGGATCATTATGAAACAATATCCAGCCGTTTTTCCGAACCACCATAACGTAGGCCACTTCTTTGTGCTTCTGTAGGATCTCCTGGCACTGGGCATCAAATCCCTCCATATTCTCTATAGCAATCCCCAGCTCAAGCAGTCTTTCTATGTGTGACCTGAGCATATTAGCAATAATATCCATCTTTGACCGTTGAGCGGCAGAATACTCTTTTTTGAACATTCGGCTTATAACAAATGCATTCACGCCACCTGCAAGTAACAGGATCGTAGTTGTAATTATCAAAATTTTTTCCCGCACTCTGAGTGTCATAGCTATTACCAGGAAAAATCTGAGACAACTTCAGCCGCTAAGAGCATGCTGGAACAATGAGTCTGGCATTCTTCCAGAGCTTTTGCTTAACAGTAATATTCCACCAGAAGATATCACGTCCCTTATGAACTCCTTATCCATCACCAAAGCTTCTTATGAAGATAAGACTAACAATAACATCTCCAACTTCTTCTCCTAACTGATATGCCTGGACCCCACCGGTGGCCGACAAGATTCTTTCTCAACATTTTTCGTCATAAAATAGCGACTTATTTACGAAAAGGCTTCTTTGAGGCAGGTCTATACTTAGCCTCATACATTATCGAACGTACTAATCTGGATTTTTTCATACGATAAGTTCTTGGTTTTTTTGATTTAAATCTGATTATTGACCAAGAATCAGCAATATTTCCTACAAGAAGAAGTGGGAAATGCGGTCCGGACAGAACTATTAGCTGCTTGAAGTATTAAAATGCCAGTTCCGATAAGTTTGTCTTTCGTGGAAATTCTGAGAAGGATATGTGTGCATGTCCAGTGCGAGGCTAAGAGTTCAAGGTGTCCATCAGGATGCTTGTTTCATAATCCATAATACTTCTTTGTTAAAATCAAGAACTATCACAGTATCTTTAAAATATTGCATCCCTAACACCACATTGCAGTCGCTTAACAGCGGGCTGTTAGCTGGGAAAACTGATATCTTTGCATTTCGGATTAATCTGCGGCCTACTTGAAGCTGTGTGATGACACCTTGCTTGCAGGGCAGTCGGCCAATATATGGGTATAACTCTGTGTCCTCTTTAAGCTTGACTTTTTGTATCTTATGAGACAGTTGTCCCCATTGTTCTTCGCTAAGTGCCAGGCCGTTTCCGCTGCCGGTGTCAAGCTGTACTTTCATCAACTCGTTAGCAATCGGAATCCAGACAAAAAGAAATACATTACCATATTGATCTTCTTCAATTGAAAGTGGATATTTTGACCACAACTGTTCGTTGTCAGGTTCAAAGTCTTTATCACGAGAAAATACTACTTCTCTTTTCGTGCCGTCGAAAATGATGTAATTGAATTCTTGCAGAGCTTTCAGCCCCACAATGATGGATTCATCTCTGACAATTGGTAATCCAAAAAACTCAATTTCCAGGTGCCGCTGCAAATACCAGCACGGAAAACTTAGTAAAGTCATCTGCCCTATCCGCAGCTCTGGAACGTAACAAAGGCCGAAGCCGTAATCCGCCGAATCGGCTTTGTTTGTTTGCACGGGATAAATCGACAGCTTGTTTTCAAGAACATGTATATCGTTAACGAATACGCCCTGAGAGGCTCCTGTATCGAGTACAACGGGGTACTTTTTATTATTGTCTGCAATGCTGCCCTCAACTACGATACAGTGTTTTGTGGCAGAAAGTGGATGGTATTTCACACGAAACGTTCCGGTTTTCTCAACTTTACTATCAATTTGCCAGGATAGACTTTGTCTGCTGTCACTTAGCTTAGCAATTTCTGTATATTGCCCACCGGAAGGAGTGGATGTATCGACTATAACGTATCGAAAAAATGATGATGTGCAACCAGCCAACAAACATAAAACAGCAAGAAGGGGAGACAACTTTTTCATCACTACAACTTCCCGCCACATCGGTCTAAGAGCCCGAGGGGCAAAGAACTTCCACGCCCCAAGCGATAGACTATAAAAAGTACTAATTACAGCCTTTTGAGTTATTAATTAAGTTATTGTTATCATTATACAAGATTGGGACGGTAAAATCAAGCAAATCTATCCTACTATCTCGCGATGACCCATTTTTGAGTTGCTTTTGGCCGTAAGTAATGCTTTCGGGGCAACCTGGACAAAAAAAAGAACATGTACTCTACCAGAAAGGCCAGAATTTTTTACTTGAGAGAGCACAGTGGGACAATCCTCTTTGGGGCACAGCGCGCAGCATGTAGGGTATGAAGTGCTGCTCTGCAAAGTCAGCTCTCTGCTTACTGATATATTCGGGACTTACGAAGGGTGAAACGGAGCCGCTACGAAGCACGAGTTTTACACCGTTCTGGATTTCCGCCTTTGCGGGAAAGATATTCGGAGAAAATTGTCATTTTATTATAGCGTTATTAGATAATCTTATTTTTTTAGAGACTTTAGCAAATTTACCGGCATTTTTAATGGGTTAAGATGGTGATGTCCGATATATC
>CAZVWH010000046.1:0-11098 GCA_964631175.1 uncultured Pirellulales bacterium
ACTCCATAATACAAGAAAGAGAGCAGTGCTATGCCGGTAGATTTGCTACAGTCTCATTAAAATTGCTATATTACAATCGAACGATTTTTAGCTATTAGCAGTTTCTGCTAAAAGAAACTGCTAATAGCTTCGGACTTATATTTATATGTTGGTGTAATCCAATTGTACTTAATTCCAGCATTTTTGCTAGGTTATCTGATGTGGTTCAAGGTGCTTCTGAGGCAATAACTATAAAATCAGCCTTCTGCCTCAAGTATATGTGGCGCAAGAATTGATTACAATTGGTGTAATTTAGGCGACAGTTATTTCTTTTGACAGGTAAACATCCTGCACCGTGTTAAGCAGTTTAACTCCTTCTTTCATGGATTTTTGAAAGGCTTTTCTGCCTGTGATAAGTCCTGTACCCCCGGCTCTTTTATTTATGACAGCTGTTTTGGCAACTTGCTGTAGGTCATTATCTCCTGATGCTCCACCGGAGTTGATTAAAGGGACTCTTCCCATATAGCAGTTTGCTATTTGATATCGTGTCCAATCTATTGGGTGCTCGGACGTCAGCTTTTCATACACCAGTGGATGAGTTTTACCGAATTTCAAAACTTTATAGCCCTCGTTACATGTGGGCTGCTTTTGTTTGACAATGTCAGCCTGGATTGTGACGGCTAAATGATTTGCTTGTCCAGTCAGGTCCGCTGATGTTTCGTAGTTAATGTTGTCTTTTTTAAATTCCGGATTTCGCAAATAAGCCCACAATACTGTAAACATACCTAATTGGTGTGCGCATTCAAAGGCATTTGATACTTCTTCTATTTGTCTAATTGATTCCTGTGAGCCATAGTAAACTGTGGATCCCACAGCTACCGCACCCATGTCAAAGGCCTGCTCGACAGAAGCAAACATACGCTGGTCGTATGTATTAGGGTAGCTGAGAAGCTCATTATGGTTGATTTTGGCAATAAAGGGGATCTTGTGGGCATATTTGCGTGACACCGCGCCAAGAACTCCCACTGTTGATACAACAGCATTGCAGCCGCCTTCAACAGCCAGCTTTACGATGTTTTCCGGGTCGAAATACAGCGGGTTAGGTGCAAACGAAGCGCCTGCAGAGTGTTCAATTCCCTGGTCCACCGGCAGTATCGAGAGATGTCCCGTACCTGCCAATCGGCCATGATTGAAGACCATTTGCAGATTTCTCAAGACGGTATTTGGCCTATCTGTAGCTGTAAAAACTCTATCTATAAAATCCGGTCCGGGCAGATGAAGTAAATCTTTTGGAATAGTAGTACATTTGTGCTCTAATAAATTTTTGGAATTGTCTCCTAAAATCTCGGCAATTTTATTCGGCATGATTAGCTCCTATGGACTCTGTCTTTTTTATACAAAGTAAGGTGAATTAGCTGTTAGTACCCAAATATGTGGTTCTAAACTGGACCAAAAGGTTTTTGAGCTGTTCGACATTTTCAAGGTCGGTTGTCTGCTTACACTTCATTGAGTAAACAAGCATTTTGTGCAGCAATGTTAGCTTGTGTATATATTCCTTATAGGCTTTTTGATCACTTTGCTCTGCGGGTTTAATCCGCTGGGTCATGAAGTATTGTGTCACTATGTCGCTAAAATAGTCGGCGTGGTTTTCTTTGTTTACAATCCACCTGACTAACTGGTTGTAATTCTTGTCACCTTCTACAGATAGATGTTGAATTTCCTTTATTGATTTTTCGATTGTTGTAATATGTTCACCCATCATATTCAGCCGCATCGGGTCATCGTAAATTCCACAGGGTATTTCGCAATGAGAAAATGCTGTATGCAGGCCGGCAAACATTAGTAACACAGATGATGTCACGACTAACAACACGGTCTTATTTATCTTTTTCATTTTGCTGTCCTTTCTATTCTCCGTAGCCTCGTGCTTCGCAGCGAAGCTGTGGCTTCGCCGCTTTGCAGAGTAATAAGCGCTGCTGCGAAGGATGAATCAAAAAACACCTTCCACATAATCTTCCAGATGATAGAACTCGGCATTTTCCAGGAAGGTTTGTGGTTTTGCCACAAAATCACAGATATTTTCCAATATAATAAAGTGTTTTTGTTCTTCATTCGCCAGTTTTTTGAATACTGCTTTCTGGTCGGGATTATCTACTTCATCAGCCTTTTCCAAATAGAAGTGTTTGCTTTCCTGCTCGATGTTCTTTGCCTTTTTGTAGAGCTCCAGTTCGTTTATGTCAGGGTTGATTTTATCTGGCGATTCTCGCATTTTCTCGAAGGTTTGTTTTGCATTTGCCAGAACCTCCGTATCGGTAATCTTCTTTGGGATTTTTGTGCGCATTTGCTGGACGGCTTCATAGTGTTTTACTTCTTCGTCGGCGAGCATGTTACATATGTTTTTAAGTCCTTTGTTGCTGGTTTTGTTTGTTAGCTGGCGATAGTAATTCTCGCTGAATTTTTCCTTATCCATGGCAAATTTAAGTATATCCATGTGTTATCCTTTCAGAAGTTAAGAATACAATTATTGAATTTATGGCCGGCTACATGTTGTTGTTCTGGCGGCCCCATCATTCAACCGCCGGAATTTTGGCAAAATGGTACAGTGGCTCATATCGCCGGTTGGCTATTATTGATTTTCCCGCCTTAGATATTGATCTTTAGGTGGTGTTAGCTAATCTGATGTGTCATTTTTCATTAGCCAGCTCGTCAACCTCTTCTGCTCCCTCAGCGAGAAATTTTTCTTCATCCTTTAACAAGATGTTAAGCAGCCGTTGAAATTCACCGGCATGTACACGTTCTTCGTTGGCAATATCCAACAGGACCTTTTTGGCAAGCTTATTGTCCGTGGCGTCTGCGTGAGCCTCATAAAGGTGCACTGCTTCCTCTTCCGCAGCCAGATCCAGGCGTAAAGCCCTTGCTAATTCCGAATCAGTCATCTTTCGGCTTGGCGTAAGACCGCTAAATGGATTTACAAATTCAGGCATTTGTTGTTTCTCCCTTCTTTAAAACATTTATTTTATTCTGTAACTTCAATGTCGACATCATTTTCGCATGTACCGTGCAGGTTACAGCGTTCAAAAGCACGTAATTTGCCGTGTGCATGGTCCAAAGATACACAGACCTTCATAACGGGGCAAGTTGTTTTGGCTGTAAAATCTATTCTCGCCAGATATGTATCGCCTGCATAGAGCTCAGCAAACTGGATGAAATGCCCCGGCTCATTCGGATGCTTGAGAAGCTTACCCACTTCTACAGCGACTTCAAAACATTCACCTTTTTTGACTGTTTTCGGGGCATCTATAATGGGAATGTGCTTTTTTTCCAGGTCTGTCGCTTCCTCTATATCATCTACTTTATTTACGCCGCAAAAAATATCTTCGGCACACGCTTGTGCGTTTTGTTTAGTTTTGGTAATCATTTTTGTCACTTCTTTCTTTTGAATTTTCTACAGATATAAATTACAACAGCCTTCGATGAGTTAAGCCAAGTCACGGTGGCCAGCTCTTTTTTAGATAGCACACATATTATCAATGACTCATATTATATCAGGGTAAAATTCCTATGGAATTTAGAAATTATAGATTTCTACGTGTCCGCTTGAGGGCTGTTCTGTAATTTATTACTTTCCTTAGAAATCCTTACCCATCTATCAGGCTCAATTGCCAAAAGCCGAATTCGGCAATCAAACGGATATTTAAGTCTGACCAACTAAGCACCGGCCGTATTCAGCAAGATAATATAATATAACACTCTTGGCAAGCTATAGTTACTTTATCTTTTTCTACTCCGGCTCTTCGCTTGTTATCTACTTTGACCACGTTTCTGAGAGCGGCTTTGGTAATATCGGTAATTTTCTTCACTCTGGCTGCAATCTGTTTAGCAGAGTGTTTATTGGTGAAGACAGCTTTTCCAGTGGGTAACAAAACAATGTATTGGTAGGATTAATTGCCTATTCTATTTGAAATCTCTTTTGATTTCCCGGCTCTTCGGAAATTTTCATCTGCGAGGGTTGTTTCTGTGCCTGTATGCATTCTGCACATGCATGCTTGTTTTGCTCCTGTGTGGGATATGCTTAATCTTGAGCTTATTTGCCTGAATTTTAATTTTAGAAGAGAGCCTCTCCGGATTTCTGCTTTTCAAGACCATCAAGGCGTTCTCGCATACCCTCGCGGTACCTTTGTCAGAGTGCTCCAAGCCATGCAATAAAGTATTTAAAGCAACCTTTTCCATTCTGCCGCGCATTTTTCTCAGTCCATAGGCGGCTGCGCTCTTGGTCTGTCTGGCTGCCCTGCTAAATAAAGCCTCTTTCAAAATATCTAAACCATCTTCCTGCATCCATGATAAATTAAAAGCAGCACGACGAGCGGTGCCAATATGCTCAGAGTGTAATTTCTCTCTTAGCTGGTCAAGCAGCTTTATAGATGCTTCATCCTTTTCCCGTCCGGATGGTATCCTTTTTTCTAACCTCATACAGCCACTCCTCTATGTATCGGTAAATATATCTAAATCACTAAAGGCGGTTGTTGTTAATATATCAACAGTAACACCAAAGACATAAGGAAAATTATCTTTTTGTAGGAGTCCAGCAGGTAATCCAAAAGTTTCTTATAGAACAATAAGCCCCCACTCTTGTCTTCGCCTGCCCCTGCGTCTCCCGACGCAAGTCGGGGCAGTGGGACAAGAAGACGTGGGGGTCGATTCTTGATTTGCTCTGGGGTCCGCACCCTCGTGGCTTACTTTTTGCTTTTGAAAAAACCACAGCTTTTTGACTCCCTTCAAGTCTATGGTTATTTTCCCTCTCCTCATCCGTTTCAGCCTGGGTAAGACTGTTAACAGGCAATTATACAGTAAAAAGAGCAAGGTATGCTAAAATATATGTCTTTAAATATAGAATTTTTCGAGTATTTTGCTCGTTTATTTTGATTGTCCTATTAGAACAACCCCTTTTAGCCCCATATTTAGACCAGCACTCCCGCTCTTTTATATTATGATGTATATTTTTATATGATGTAATTCTGTTGTCAAATAATTTTTTAATGAGAGCTGATTATTTCCTGGGTGTGGTTTTAGCGGAGTCTTGTACTAATAACGAAGTGGTTTCTGTATGCTGCGTCACAACCGGC
Source organism: uncultured Pirellulales bacterium (assembly GCA_964631175.1). Classification (GTDB taxonomy): domain Bacteria; phylum Planctomycetota; class Phycisphaerae; order Sedimentisphaerales; family Anaerobacaceae; genus CAZVWH01. The sequence continues at coordinate 5,103 of CAZVWH010000046.1, forward strand.
CTACCAGAGACACATTTTTTGTTCTTATATTGTTATTTCTTCTCTGATGGCTGTGTACCTTGGCAGCTACCGTTAATTGAATATACTTCTTCAATTGTTTACGACCTAAGCAACCGATGTCTGTTTGACCGCTACATATCCTGTCATTATGAAAGACCTTTTTTGCCGGTTGCTTAACTGCCCCTCACAGTGACCAATCATCAGTACAGTCAAGCAGCATAGAATGATTTTAGTTAAGGGATGATGTTGATAAAAAAGCATTTTTTAGTAATAAAATTGCACCATTGAGCGTCTAATTAAATGGAAGTTTATAGGAAGTTAGATGATTACTTTACGTAGCTTTTACGCTGTCTTGCCCTTTTTTCGCTCATTTTTCCAGAACTTAAAAAGATAGCAAAGGCGAAAGATACCGGTTGGATTGACATAACATACTGTATTGTTTATACTTAGTAGGAGAGGCAATTCTTGTTTTAATGTAGGCAGGTATAAATGAAATCAAGCGTGAATAAGAGCAAGGGTAAAAAGAAAAAGCTGGGTCAGTTGCTTCGTGAAAGGGCATATCTGGATAGTACCCGCCTTAAATTCGCACTTGCAGAGCAGAAGATTGAACGTCGGCCGTTGGGCCAGATTTTGCTCGAACTTGGGTATATAACGCAGGCTCAGCTAAATGAAGCCCTTGCGCTTCAGGCAGGGATAGCAAAGATAGATTTAGTCGATATCAAGGTAGCCTCTGATATTATCTCTCTTGTGCCAGCCGATTTGGTAAGCAAATACAATATTCTGCCGTTGTGGAAGGACGATGGCCGATTAGCTGTGGCGATGACAAATCCGTTCCAGCCAAGGATTACCGAGGATTTACGATTGGTAACTGGCTACCCGGTGCTTCGGTATTACGCTGACCCAACACAATTGGAACATTCGATACTGAAATTCTACGGCAGCAATGTGGCAAGAATGATGGACGACCTTGTACCGGCTGACCAGCGAGCAGAGGCCGAATTAGATAACGCTGATTATTCACCTGCCAAGCTACATGAATTAGCGAGAGAGCCGTCTTTGGTTAATCTTGTGAATTTGGTAATACATGAGGCAATTGAGGCCCGTGCAAGTGACATCCACATCGAGCCGTTTGAGCACGCGGTAAAGATAAAGTACAGAATTGACGGAATGCTCATAGAGAAAAGTCCTTCGTCGAAAAGGCTTCAAGCAGCGATCATATCCCGCATTAAGATTATGGCGGACTTGAATATCGCCGAGCGTTTTGTGCCGCAAGATGGGCACATTGAATTTATGGGCAAAAATGGAAGGATTGATATTCGTGTCTCGACTGTTCCAACGGTGTTCGGCGAAGCTGTAGAGCTTAGACTTCTGGATAGAACTGCATCATTGTTTAATCTTGAGGATTTGGGGATGAATGCCCAGTGCCTGGAAGGCTTCACTAAGTGCCTGCACAAAGCACATGGTATTGTGCTTGTTACAGGACCAACCGGCTGCGGCAAGACTACAACATTATACGCTGCATTAAACAGGATATATTCGCCGGCTGTGAAAATGATAACAATAGAAGACCCTGTTGAGTATCAGCTTGAGGGTATCAACCAGATGCCGGTCAATCCTAAGAGGGGACTTACTTTTGCTACGGGCCTGCGACATATATTGCGCCACGACCCGGATATTATAATGGTCGGAGAGATTCGAGACCGGGACACCGCTGATATAGCGATTCGTGCTGCGCTAACCGGACACCTTGTTTTCTCCACGCTTCACACAAATGACGCCGCAGGGGCGGTTACCAGATTAATTGATATGGGTGTCGAGCCGTTCCTGTTAGGCAGCTCATTGGAGGCTGTGTTAGCGGAAAGACTCGTGCGTATGATATGTCCAAAATGCAAAGAGCCCTACAAACCTGATGAGCACCTGATCAGAGGCCTAAATGGTTCGATGGAGATTAACTCTGGTACGAAGTTCTATCATGGTGCAGGTTGTGACGAGTGTGGCCAAACGGGAATGGCAGGGCGAACAGGCATATTTGAACTACTTAGGATGACCAGCAAGCTGCGTGATTTGATAGCCCAAAGACCAACGACCGACCAGATTATTAGGGCGGCACCGGCAGACCATATAAGTATGGTGCACGACGGTATTGGCAAGGTGTTGGAAGGCGTCACTACTCCTGAGGAGGTTTTCAGGGTCGCTAAGGATATAGGTGAAGATGAAAAGTAAAATCTGGTTTTTTTGTTTTCGACTTTAAGTTTTTCTTCATTGCACGGAAATAAATTTTGGGAGAGTTTTCCTACAAAGCGGTTGACAAAGCCGGAGGGCATGTCGCGGGAACGATAGAAGCTGCCGACCGCAGAAGCGCTGTTGCCGGCTTAGCTGACAGAGGGCAGTTTGTAGTGGAGCTTGTGGAAAAGACCCGTGCGAAACGTGCTGACGGTGAGAAAAAAGCATCGTTGGACTTAGCTAACGTGGTTAGGTTCGGGTCGAGAAGGATTACAGGCAAAGATGTTTTAGCTATGACCACTCAGTTAAGCACTGCTTTGCAGGCAGGCCTTCCGCTTCTGAATGGACTCGAGCTTATTCGCGAGCAACAGAACAAGATAGGAATGAAAGACATGCTCGACGATCTTGTACAAGCGGTTAGTTCGGGACAATCACTCTCAGAGGCTATGGCCAAGCATGAGAGGACTTTCAGTCCGCTGTATCTGTCGATGATAAGGGTTGGCGAAACAGGCGGCATTCTTGAGCAGACAACAGCCCAGTTGGCAGCGATCTTAAACAGGGATGAGAAAATAAAAGCAAACATGAAAAATGCCTCGGCATATCCGATTTTTGTTTTGTGCCTTGGGATTGCGTCAGTTGTTATTGTGCTGACATCAATATTGCCAAGGATAATACGAACGATAGGAGGCGGGCTTCCAGCTTTGCCGTTGCCGACAAAGATACTGATGGCATTAAGTAACTTTCTCCAGGGTCTTTTTACAACGTTATTCGGCTGGATTATCATTGCTCTGGTTGCGGCTGGACTATACTATCTAATCAGATGGACGAGGACCGAGGGCAGAATCAAATGGGATGCTTTCAAGCTGAAAATTCCGATTTTGGGTTCGGTCTTGCGGTCGATAGCGGTAGGTAGGTTTGCAAGAACGCTTGGAGCACTGACCAAAGGAGGTGTCACTATCCTGGAGGCTCTTGGCGTTGTTCGCGATACCCTTGGCAATGAATTATTGGGCAGAGAGATTGATACTGTTGCTGAAAAGGTAAAGCGTGGTGAGTCGCTGGCTGGTCCCTTGGGCCAGTCAGGTTATTTTCCACCATTGCTTGTGCAGATTGTCTCGATAGGTGAGCAGACAGGCAGGCTTGATGAACTGTTACTAAACGCCGCTGAGACTTTCGATAGCGAGGCGGACTCGGCTATAAATAGATTCATGGCAATCTTTCCGGCAGTTTTGATATTGCTACTGGCTTTAGTCATAGGCTTTATAATTGCAGCAACTTTACTGCCAATAGTTGTAATGGAGCTGGGAGCAGGTGCGCTCTGATGATAGTTCGTTTCCGGTGTGGTTGGAAATGTATTCACGAAATCGTTCTTTGGGAAAGGTAGTTAAATGAAACGAAGCAAACAGAAAAGGCCCGTCCCCTCGGCCTCGCTCGGGGCAGGCTTGAGCCGGGTCGAGAGAAAGGCTTTTACCCTTGTTGAGCTGCTTGTAGTAATCTTAATCATATCTATGCTTGCTGCGTTTGTCGCGCCCAGAATGTTCAAAGGTCTCGGCAAGGCTAAAAGGGATATAGCAAGAGCCAAAATGGCAATGATAGAGAATGCTCTGGGCAGATTTTATATTCATTGCGGACGATATCCCGACGACTCTGAGGGACTTGAAGCATTAGTCATGTCACCTCCGGACGTTGAGGAAAAGTGGAACGGACCATACATGAAACATAGCGAGCTGCTTGATCCATGGGAACATCCCTACATTTATGTTGCAGAAGGCCAATATAATCCGGGCAGTTTCGATTTGATAAGCTTTGCAGCCGACGGCATGGAAGGCGGGGACGGTGACAACGAAGATATATATAATGATTAGCAGATACAGGATATACGCAAATGAGCTAAAGTGCCTAAAGTGAGCTAAAGTTATAATTCATAACCTTAGGCACTTCAGTCACTCTAAATTTTCGTCAATTTACACTTTAGGATTTATCCGAGAAGCGATATATGAGATACGATATACGAGATACAAAATCTGGGTTTACCCCGTTAGAAATCTTTGCCAAGAGCAAAAGTGATGCTTGTCGTGCTTCCTTTCTAACGGGCTTTACCATTGCCGAGCTACTGTTGGTAGTAGTTATCATTACCCTTATTGGTGGTGTAGGTGGTGGGCTTTATGTAGGGTCATACAAGAGAATGTTGGTTGAAAAAGCGGCACGCGATTTCGTGCTTACTGCCAAATATGCAAGGGTAATGGCAATCGAGAAGCAAAAACCATACAAAATGAGATTGGACGTCGACAATGGCAGATTTTTGTTAACCACCTCTGAATGGAATGAGCAAACCGAGCAGACAGAATCAGTTATTGTGAGAGACCTTTATTGCAAACCTGTTACGTTCGAGGGCGACGTTCAATTTGAGAATATTAAGGTTGCACTAATAGGGTTGGATGAAACGTTTGAGACCGAGGAGACCGAAGAGTCAGAGCAGGCAATATCTTTTTCACCGACTGGAACTGCCCAGCCGGCTGTAGTTCAAATCGGTGACGGCAAAACGCATTATACTATAACCATTAGTAGTGCGACAGGAAAAGCGAAGATTTATTTCGGAACGACCGAGAGCTTCAAGGCGGCGACAATTGACCTGGACGAGAGATGACAATATCCCTAAAGAAACAAAATAGAGGTTTTAATCTGGTTGAGACACTTGTGGCCAGCGTTATTCTTTCGAGTGCTGTTTTAACGGTTGCAGCGATAAGTACAAGAGCCTTAACCGGCACAAAGCTCAATAGGCAGTATGAGATTGCAGCTTCATTGATTGATAAACAGCTTGCTTTGATTGATTATATTGGTATCGATGAATTCATCGAAGCCGGACAAACGGAGGGAGTTTTTGATGAGTTTGAGCCGGCATACTATTGGCAAATTGCTACTGAGTACCAGTACATTGATAGTCTTTATCTCGTGACTATGAAGGTTACTTGGATGGAGCATAATCGTCCCTATAGTATTACGGTTGATACAATGCTTGATGGAGTAAGCATGTATGCTGATGTTGGCTCGCAGTAGAGTGATTACAGTAATATGTATTTGAAGAAAACCGGTTTTACCCCGTTAGATATTCTTGTCGAAGGCAAGAGAGGCACCTCCGCAGCCTTATCTCTAACGGGCTTTACGTTGGTAGAAGTGTTGGTGGCCTCGACCATAGGGGCGTTTATTGCCTTGGTGGCCGTGGGTACGCTAAGGGCTGTAACAGCCAGCGCCGAGATGGTTGAAAACAATATTGATGAAGCGGCCGAGGTAAGATTTGCATCGAATACAATCGCTCGAGACCTGATCAATATTTATCACGACCCAAACAATCAAAATGTAAAATTCATTGGGCTAATCGAAGAGTCGGGACAAGGCAATGTTAGTTATTTGGTTTTTTACACCGTAAGCAGGGCAAAAGCCAGAATTGGCCAACCTGAAGGAGATGTGTATGAAGTGGAATATTATCTCATGAAGGACGAAGCCAATTCGGTGTTAATGAGGCGATACTGGCCGAATCCTGATCGGCAGGAATCCGAGCCACGTGGGCTTTTATCTGTGCTTGCTGAAGACATCGATGTTTTCCAGGTTAGATACTTTGACGGCGAGGAATGGTCTTATGAGTGGCCGGAAGAGATGGAGGTTTTGCCTCAGTTGGTGGAGGTAAATATAGTGGCGGTACAATCAGGGCAGGTAAAACCGATCATGGTTTCTTTTATGGTGAAATTCGTCAGATCCGCAAATATGACGAGTGTTAT
>CAZVWH010000046.1:11198-21779 GCA_964631175.1 uncultured Pirellulales bacterium
TGACAAAAAAGGTCTTGTTCTTGTAACAGTGCTGTGGCTAATGGTAATCCTCATGGCGATTGTTGCAACTGTCGGACGTAACAGCCGGCTCGATACAAAGGTCAGCCTCTCAACGACGGAGGAGCTTAGATGCAAGTGGGCCTGCCGAGCGGGCATAGAAAAAGCTATTGGTGTGCTTTACGAGGATTTAAGAGAAAGCGACTGCCTGACGGATTTGTGGAGTGATAATGAGGAAGATTTTAACGATATTATGTTGACCGGAGGTAGGTTCACTGTTCGAGCTGTTGATGAAGCGAGCAAGCTGAATATAAACACTGCTACCAGAGGACAGCTTTTAGCGTTGCCGAACATGGTTGAAGACGTAGCCGATGCGATAATTGACTGGCGGGACAAGGATGACACGCCGCGTCCTGGAGGTGCCGAGGCGGGATATTATGAGAACCTGCAGTTTAGATATGTGGCGCGGAACGGCCCTTTCAGAACTATACGTGAGCTACTCATGGTCAAAGGCGTGTCTGAAGAGTTTTTTTTTGGAGAAGACACAAACTTCAATGGCCGATTAGACTATAATGAAAGAGATGGTGACGCCAGTCCACCACATGATGACGAGGACAGTGAGTTAGATCCGGGCTGGATTGCATATTTGACATGTTATTCCTACGACAATAATACGGATGCCGACGGCAACAGCAGAGTCAACATCAATAACGCCGAAGAAAGACAATTGCAAAACTCTTTGAGTATAACAGGATCTCAAGCCAGATGGATTGTCGAGAACCGACCGAATAATGGATACCAGAGTATTGCTGATTTGATAAATAACAACAGCCCAAAACAGCCTCAAAGGAGTTCCGGTAGAGATTCGGACGAGGCTGAGCCTATGGATTTGCAAACATTCTCTCAGATAGCGGATATGATAACAGTCAGTAGCGAGCAAAGGATACTTGGTAGGGTGAATGTCAATACGGCATCGGAGGATGTACTGACTGCTTTGCTGGGTGGCGGCGATACGGCTGTCTTAGTCGCTCAGGATATAATAGCATATAGAGAAGGTTTGATGTACGGGATGCAGAGCATTGCGGAGTTATTGCAGACGGTGAGCATTGATAAGTTTAAGAGTATTGCAAATTTTATAACAACACGTTCAAACGTCTATACCACTCGTTGTGTTGCCACAGCCGACAGAGGCCAAACCGATGGGCTGTCGCTTCAGACAGAAGCAGTGGTAGATAGAAGTACGAGCCCTTATGGGATACTTTATTGGTATCAAGGAGCATCCTTACGATGAGCAATAGCGCAAATGATCCTCAGACAAAGCTGTCCCCATTCTTGCTTTCGCCTGCCCCCGCGTCTCCCGACGCAAGGCGGGGCGGCGGGCAAGAAAGCATGGGGATGCGCAGCGTGGCTAACGCCATTGCGATAACGCAAGAGGAAAAAGGGCTTAAAGCTGTGCAAATCTGCAGACAAAGCAACGCCTTTGAGCTGCTTTGGGCAAAAAGCAGTGAAGACAGTAATGCAAATTGGCGGCCTTTTGCAGCCGAATGCGGTTTGTCCGTTGGGCTGACGGGACAAGAACAAATTGATGGGGACAAGACAACTGTGATTGGTTTTAACTCGGCAGGCGTAGCTTTTTATCATCTTGGTTTACCATCAGCCAAAGAAGATGAAATTGCAGCGATGATTAGAATGCAGGCTGAAACTTTGCTGCCGTTGCCGGCTGAGCAAATGGAGCTGACCTGGCGAGCCGGACGGCTGCAGAACGGCAAAGTGCCAGTAACTGTAGCGGCTGCAAGGAAGGATTACCTCCAAAAGTTCGTGCAGAATGTGCGCGGTCTTAACCCGGCAAAAATACTATTAGATTGTGAAGGAATGATAAAAGCATGGAACGAGCTTTTTGCCGGAAATGAAAAAGACGCAGTAGTTGTGAGCCTGTCAGCACGAAGTATGCAGGTTTGTCTGGTTGAGGGTCAAAGATTGAGCAACTCTATTGTCTTAGATATGGGGACGGAAGATTTTGTAGAGCTGGCTGACTCGATGGAAGGCGGGCAGGATTCCGCGGATAAAGTTGAACCGGAGCAAACAGAAACTACCGAAAGATTCATCCGGGATATCGCAAGTGCCCTGGAGGTGTTTGGTGATTCGCAGCCCCCATCCTCGCTCCCCGCTTCCGCGGGGACAAGTGGCGCAAGCCATGCTGCGCATTTACCCCTGCGAAGGCAGGGGCAAGAAAGCACGGGACTAAGTAGGCCGATTTTTGTGCTCTCGAATGGCGATAGGGTGATGAGGGTAGTGGTTTCTTGTCTTAGATCGGCAGGCTTGGATGCAAGAGAAGCTTTACCACAGATTCGGAAAATAAGTACACAAACAGAATTTGGGATTAAACAGTTATACGAGTATAGAGTGCCGATCGGTCTTGCAATGATGGCTCTTGAGAGGCCCACTGATGGTCTTAGTCTGTTTGAGCGTTTGTATAGGCCGGCTGGGCTGGTGGAAAAGAAGTCCGTATTGTATTCACCAAAAATAACAGCGGCGATTGCAGCGGTGATGCTGGCTGTGTTTGTTATTGTTTCTTATGCGATTGACCTTGCAACTCCAGGTGCGATCGAAAAGCGTTTGCAAACCACAGATCCGAGCGCGGATATCGATTTGCTAATGCAAAGGCAAAAATTAATTAAGACCGTCGCGTCGGAACGGCCGAATTTGCTTGAACTTCTGAAACAAGTATCTGAAAGCGGTGACAGCGGGGTAAAGCTGGACAGTTTTCATTTTAAGAAGGGCCAGCTTGTAAGCATAGCCGGACAAACAAAAACTCCTGACCAAATATACAGATTCCAGGAGGCTTTAATGGACAAAAAGGGCATAAAACAGGTAAAGATTCAAAACACATCTACTGACAGTAAAAGCAAACAGATCAAGTTTAATATGACTTTTCATTATAAGAATTTCACCCAAAAGGCAGCTCGATTGTAGAGACGAAGATTAGATAAATTGTCATGGAAAAGTTAAGCGAAAAAGATGTACGGGCACTGAAGATTGGCGCTGTAGGTGTAGTAGCTATTTTGGTGTTTGTGTTTGGATCAGAGTGGATTGATCATTGGTCACAAGCTCGTAGTTCGCTTGAGCAGGTAAAGGCAAAATTGGAGCTTATCGATGTTGACAAAGCCAAGCAAGCGGGCTTACAGTCGATTGTGCCTGTATTTGAGATGCCGCAGGAAGAGCAGACACAAACGTTTCTATTTAGAAACAAGCTTAACGAGCAAATTAAAGAGGCTGGAATAAAAAGTGAGCCTTTGCAGGTCCTTTCCGGCGGAAAATCACTGTGGGCCGGATACAAGTTGCTGCGTTTAAAATTTAGTGCCAAATGCCGGTTTGCTCAGGTGCTCGATTTACTTGCATCTCTGAATGAGAATCCGTATTTGGTGGGGATAGAAGAATTGAGATTGAGATGTGATGCCAAAAAACCACAGGAAGTAGAATTGGATTTGACGGTATCAACTTTTGTTAAGTGAAGCTCGTGCTACGTAGCCCCGCTCCTGTCTTCCGACAGCAAAGCGCGGGGGCAGAGTTGCAGTAGGAGGTTGCTATGAATTTTGATTACCTTAATTATATAAAAAAGAAAAAGGAAGTTGTGTCAATTGCTCTGCTTGGGGCCTCAGCACTTTTAGCAGTTCTGGTTTTGATAAAGCTGGCAGGCTTTTTTGTGGCCTCAGCCAGGGCTAAAGGCATAGTTGAGAAGGCTGTTTCGCAAAATAATGCCGGCACTAAGGATATTGACAAGCATCTTGCTGAGTTTAAAGCGGTAGCCGAGCAGCTTAAGAAGAATAACTTATTAGCGCCGCCTCCGCCAAAGGAGCATCCTGTAAAGCAGGTGGAGGGTATAATGGGCGATGAGGTGTTTATAAATGGGAATTGGCACAAAGTTGGCGACAGGATAGCAGACGCAAGAATTATTGCAATTGGGCCTGCAAGCGTAAGGATAGAATGGGATGGGAACGAGAAAGAATTCTATCCAATCATGTCGGGTAGCTCTGAAGGTCCAGAAGGGCCGATGCCTGGCAGAGAAACAGCAAGAGCGGAAGGAGGTAGGCCGGGACGTGCTGAGATGGTTGTAGTTCGGTCCGAAGAGGGTCCAGCGCCCGGACGTGAAGGTGCATTTGGTGGCCGAATGAGGGGACCAATGGGGGATATGTCTGAGGCCGAAAGAGAAAAATTCAGAACCGAGATGCGTGCTATGAGAGAGAGATTTATGAATGCGACGCCGGAAGAAAGAGAAAAATTGAGAGACGAAATGCGAGCAAGGTTTGGCGATAGGTTCGGTCGTAGAAGCGACCGTGGCGGCGGAGGACAATAAAATGATTGAGATGAGATTTGTGAGATGAAACGTTCAGGAGTAACAATTATATTTGTCATAGTCTGTGTTGGAGAAGGCAAAAAAGGAGGTGAATAATATGAAGCGGTTAAAAGTAATAATATCGATATTCGTTGCTCTTGCAGCGCTTCTTATTATCTGGAGGGTCGGTTTTTACCCACCGGTACCTGAACAGCCAGATGAAACCGCGGTGGTTACCGAACCAGCCAAACCCGGAGAGGTCGCAAAGGCAGGTGACGCAAATGAGCCTGTAGTGGCATCTGATGCAAATGAGCCGAGCAGATTTGCTGACGCCGGTATGCGTAGAGGCCCTGGAAGACGGCCGGGGCGAATGGAAACGGGCGGTGATTCTTTTCGACCCCGAAGAATAACCGATGTTAATGACGCCAATGAGCCGATGGAAGCTCTGAACCTTAAAGATATAAAGATGAGCGACATCATTAAAAAAATTGCGGAGTGGACCGGCAAGACGGTGATTCCAAATGATGAGGCAATGAAGCAGAAGATTACTGTTTACGCACCGGATCGGTTACCAAGAAACAAGGCTCTTATGAAGATTTACAGTGCACTGCGCCTGAAAGGCTACATTGTTGAGCAAATGGACGACACGATTTATATCAAACCTATCGCCGAGGGGAAATTTGGTCTGGTTCCTACGATTCCGGCTGACCAGCCTCTTGCCATGATTGAAAATAAGGACCAGCTTGCTCAAAGGTTCTTTAAGCTTACAAATTACAATCCTTCTCAGATGGGTCAGGTCATTCAGCCTTTGGTCGGCGAGTACGGCTATGTCAGCGCCGATGAAACCACAAGCAATGTATTAGTAATTGATACGGTTGCGAACCTGATACGTATTGAACGGATTATTTTAGAGCTGGACGTATCTCAGGCTGCGCAGATGGAACAAGAAATCTTCGAAATTCGACACGGTAATCCTGAAGAGATTGTTCAGTTGTTACAAACGCTGTTAGGCGACGGCAGCTCAAGTGTAAGCGGTTCGGACCGCAGGGCTCGGCAGAGGTCAGATAGGCCTGGAGCTGGTAGCAAAGGTGGAGCAACTACAGTTACGGTTGGGACCGGCCGTACGCCAATGACGCTTATTGCGGAGCCTACGAATAGTTTGATTATTGCAAAAGCATCATCCGAAGACATGGAGCAGATACGCCAGTGGATTAGTAAACTCGACAAGCCGGTTCCTACAATAACAACTGAATATCCGCTTGCCAGCATTGAAAACAAAAATCAGGTAATGCAGTATTTCTTTAGGTTAAAGAACTACAGCCCAACGCAGATGGCCCAGGTAGTTGAGCCATTGCTTAGCGACAATGGATATGTAAGCGCTGATGAAAGCACGCGTCAGTTATTGGTGAATGATACGGTTGGAAGTCTGATTAACATTGAAAAGGTGGTAAAGCAGTTTGATGTGCCTGAGGCTGAGCAAACCGTTACACAGTATTTTGAAATTAAAAATGGAGACCCGACGGAGATTGTTCAGTTGTTGAGGTTGCTTATAAGTGGTGAGACCGGCACCAGCTCAAGGAATCTTGGCCGAAGCGGCAGTTCCAGAAGTAGCTACTCATCAAGTCGTAGTAGTTATATGAGCAGTAGTTCTCGAAGTAGCTCCAGGTCAGGGTTACCAACATCTGTTATGATTGGACCAAGCCAACAGCCTGTTGTGCTTATCCCTGTGCCGAGGCTCAAGTGGATTATTGCCAGGGCCTCGGCTGAAGATATGAAGCGGATTGACGAGTGGATTCAAAAGCTTGACACAGTGGATCCGGTCAAATCAGAGCATGAAACAGTTCCAGTCCGATTCGTCGATCCCAGCGAAGTTGCAGAACGTCTTAATGAGGCGCTACAGCAGGTGACGGGATCGGAATTGCAGGCCAACGTTCTTGTTCAGCCGTTGGTACAGGCAAAACAGATAATGATCTTCGGCAGGGCAGATATGCGGGCAATGGTTAAGAAACTTATTCAAGAAATAGATATTCCCAGTGGTCTGGAAACAAGGATCTTCAAATTGGAGCATGCCGACGCTGACCAGATCAAGGAAAATATCGACAGTCTCTATGGTGAGCAATTGCCCAGCACCTCCTACTATTCGTCCTCGGCCCTCTATTACTATTATAGATATGGGCGCTCACAAACTGCGGTTGATATAGTAAAAGTGATAGCATTTCCGACAATGCAGCAGGTAACGGTAATTGCCTCGCCTGAGAATTTAATCAAAATTGAAGAACAAATAAAAGAATGGGATATCCCGCTTGACGTGGAACAGGTCAAACCCATTATAATCGAGCTGAAAAATTCCGACCCTGTGGAGATGGCTAATTTGCTAAGGACGCTTTTTAGCGAAGATAGCGACGCAGGCATGTCATATTGGGATTTCTGGTACGGTTCAGAAGAGGACAAGAAGAAAATCGTCGGGCCGCTTTATGGCCAACTTACCTTCGAAGAGGTTCCAGGTACAAAGAAGATAATTGTAATCAGCAAAATCCCTGCAGCATACGATGTCATTAAGCAAATAGTATTTGACCTTGACAGACAGGAGATGGCCGAGGTGCCCAAAGTTGTACAGCTCAAGTATGCAGACCCCGAAGACCTGGCTGAGCGGCTTAATGCGATGTTCAACGAGCCCGGCACTACTGCCCCGATTCGGTACAGTGCGCAGGGGCTGGGCGATTACTCAATGGAGGAAGATGCACAAGACAATCAGAGTAGTGGCAGTTCCAGTGATAGTGGAGGCCAGAGTACGCAAGGCACCTATACACCGTGGTGGTCCGGCGGCGGTGCTCGCAGCGGCATCGATCAGCAAATGCCGATAAGCAACGTTATAGGCAGGATACGCTTCGTTCCCGATCCGCACAGCAAATCTATCCTTGTTCTTGCCCCGGTAGAATTTATAGACAGAATAGAAGAGCTGATTCATCAACTCGATATACCCGGCAAGCAGGTTATGATAAAGGCGGTAATCGTGGAGATCGACCATAAAAGTATGACTTCTCTTGGATTGCAATTAGCGTCGAACACATCAACATTTGGCACGTTAGGGGAAAACTCACTAACTATTGGGCCTGGAGAAACTGCTGGTAGTGTCCTTCGACTTCTCGAAAAACACGGCGGATTAATATTCGGTTCCACTAACCAGACAGGAAACTATGTGCAGCTTGATGTTGATATGGATGTTACTGCATTAGTTGATTTCTTGGTCAAGAAAGTCAACGCAAAGATTCTAAATCAGCAGACTTTGTGGACGAAAGATAACGAGGAAGCGAGTTTCTTCAAGGGTGATAAAGTTGCATTCTTCACGAGCTCGACATTAACGGGGACGGGGTCAGCCCAACAAAGTTTCGAATTTCAAAGAGTGGGTATGACCCTGGCGGCTCGGCCAAGTATTACACCTGAAAAGAGAGTGGACATGGTTATAAACGTAATCCTCTCACAGCTCACGGGAGATCTTGTAAATAGTCAGCCGGCTAGGACCGAAATGGAGACGAGGACCAATATGATAGTTCAGGATGGTCAAACCATTATGCTCGGCGGCATCCTTTTCCAGAAGGAAAGCGTTATTAAACGAAAGATACCCCTATTTGGTGATTTACCTTTAGCCGGTGGTTTATTCCGCCATAGTGAGACCCTGCTGGCAAACAATGAATTGATTGTGTTTATTACGCCATACGTGATAGATGAGCCGGGCGAAAGGCTTCCTGAAACAACGGCTGAGATAGAAGGTCCGAGACAGAAGCTGGAGGGCGTACGAGAAGAATTAAAAGATAGCATGGAAAAACTTCAAGAGGAATTGGAAAAGGAATAAGTTGTTCCGATTCTGGTTTTTTAGTTTAGCCGGCACCCCTGTGGTGCCGGTCTTAGGAAAAACGAATCGAGGATCAGGTCAAGATGGACGAAAGAATGTAATGGGCGATGCAGCCCTCCTTCGCTAAAGCTACGGAGGGTATTCTGCATAGCTCGCTTGTTGGTGAGCGACGCAGAATGGGTGCTGCAGGAATCGAATAAGTTCTCTGAAGAATTTATTTTCTTCCCCTTCTATCGAGTTTTGAATCGGATCTCCTGCCTCTTTTGCTTTTTATACTGGCCTTGGTAAAAGCTGGTGCCGGCCTTATATGTGTCAATTTGTATTGTCTATTATCCATTTTTCTCATTTTCATCCCTACGCTATGGTCTGAGAACATATTCTTTTTAATTGTTGCGTAAAGGAAAAATCTTAGTAGAATCTTTCCAGCAGAATGGCTTACAATGTGGTAAAATGTGCTAAACTTTGAGGTTTATCCGCCACAGGCGGACATAAACGGTGGGATATCGAGAATGGAAACTTTAATACTCTGGGGCGAGACTGGTGTTAAATCACTGTTTCAAGCACGACCCAACGGCAATCGTCAACTTCTTATTGACCCGGTTTATTGCCTATGTAATGGTACAAAGCTTTTATCACCGAAACCTCAAACCGCAAATGAGAGCGTTGTTTGGGACATTGATAGCTATTACTGATGAACTCTATATCAGCCTATCTCTAAGCCAATCGTACGCAGCGGGTTTCAGCAGGTGATTACCTTGTTGACTTGTTACGATGCAAGTAAAAAATGTGGCTAATTCTTGGAGGTGTATTATGAAAGCATTAAAAACGAATTGGAAGATTCTCGGAGGATTGTTTTTTGCTGGGTTTTTGTTCTGCTCGTTTGTTTCCCCGTTGAATGCCCAGGGAAAGGACTCCGAAGAGGTCGAGATTTATATGACCGCGGAAGACACCCCCTATCGGTTGACCAGCCGTGGATTTCGCGCGCTCGAGTCTCTTGACCAGCCCGATGAAAACTACCCCACCATCATGATCGACATCGACAAAACCTTCCAGACAATCGAGGGTTTTGGGGGAGCCTTTACGGATGCAGCGGCCATCACTTTTGGCAAGCTGACAAAAGAAAAACAGCAAGAGTTCCTGACGGCGTGTTTTGATCCTCAAAAAGGGAATGCCTACACGCTGTGCCGCACGACCATTCACAGCTGCGATTATTCTGATGAACAATATACGTATGCGGAAGTGCCGGGCGACAAAGAGCTCAAACACTTCACAATCGAGCACGACCGGAAATACCGCCTTGACCTCATTAAAAGGGCGCTGAAAGTAGCTAATGGGAATATCAAGATTTACGCTTCGCCCTGGAGTCCTCCGCCGTGGATGAAGACTAATAACGAGATGCTTCACGGCGGAAAGCTCAAGCCGGAGTATTTCCAGACCTGGGCTGATTATTTTGTCAAATATATCGATGCCTATAAGAAAGAAGGGGTTCCAATCTGGGGATTAACCGTTCAAAACGAGCCTATGGCCGTGCAGGTTTGGGAATCGTGCATTTTCACCGCTGAAGAAGAACGCGACTTCGTGCGCGATTACTTGGGACCGACCCTTCATAAAAATGGATTATCCGATGTTAAACTTATGATCTGGGATCACAATCGGGGAATTATGTACCAGCGTGCCGAGGTCGTGTATGACGACCCTGAAGCTTCCAAGTACGTCTGGGCAACAGCGTTTCACTGGTATATAGGAAACCATTTTGACAATGTCCGCATGGTCCATGACGCGTTTCCGGACAAAAAGCTTATCTATACTGAAGCCGGCATGGGCGGAAATTGGCAAACAGCCTTCAATCTCGCCAGGAATATGATAATTGATTTGAACAACTGGACCAATGGCTGGACGTTTTGGAACCTGCTGCTCGATGAGAACCGCAGCCCACGACATGCCGGCGGTACAGGTGCTGGGATGAGTATCGTTACCGCAGACACACGTACAGGAGAACTCATCTTCGGTCCCCCGCATTATTACTTCGGGCACTTTTCTCGATTTATCAAACCGGGCGCAAAGCGGATTGCATGCACGTCCAACAACGATAACCTTATAGCCACATCCTTTGTGAATCCGGATGGTAAAGTTGCAGTGGTTATTCTCAATCTGGGAGATAACGAACAGTTGTTTCAGATTTGGGTGGAAGGTAAAGTGTTGAAATATACTGCTCCACCACAAGCAATTATTACTATGGTATTTTGAACCTACTTGATATAAGACACGATACTATATCAATTTGGTTTACTCAATGAATTTTTCATCCCGAATCTTCTTCCGGGCTGTCCATGCGCGAATTGCATATATATAACTCGATCGGGATATAAACAAACAAAGGAAGATTGATATGAAAAAT
>CAZVWH010000047.1:0-21758 GCA_964631175.1 uncultured Pirellulales bacterium
GCTGTTGTTTGTCCGCCGAATGTATAACTACAGCACAATGTGTAACGAATTTCTTTCTGTATAGATTCCTTTACGATATTTAAATTGCAACCATCAGCTTTTCTGTCGCAATTCTTAGCAGCAGGTATTTTACCTTCAGCCATTGCACAAATCGCTGCGACAACATCGAGTGCTCCACTTGCGGCACCGGTATTGCTCAGCATACTTTTAGTTGGCCAAACAGGAATTTCAGCATCGGCTTTTCCCAAAACGCTCTGGATTGCTCTTGCCTCAGCCAGGTCATCCTGCGGTATTCCTGTTCCGTGCGGGATAATTAAATCTAACTGCTCCGGCTCTATTTGTGCCTCTGCCATTGCCTTTTCGATTGCTATTTGAATACCCTTACCATCCGGCTCGATATGCTCGTATGCCGGATTGAGACTATTGCTTTGGCCGGTCCCAACCAATTCCGCATAGATTTTGGCATCTCGTCTTTGGGCTTTATCCAGATTTTCCAATACGACAATGCCGGCTCCTTCACCGAAAACAGAGCCTTTGGCCTCGGCGTCAAAAGGTCTGCAGGCAGAGTCCGGCTCATTGCTGTTTTCCGTGGTAGCTCTTTTCAAAAGGCACTGGCGGGTGATATTCATCGGGTTGGTTTTTGTCTCCGCGCCACCGGCTAAAGCGATGTCACTACCGCCGCGCTGGATAATCTGAGCTGCCTCACTTATCGCGATATGCGCGGCTGCTTCGCCGCATGTTATGGAATTGCTTGGCCCTTGGATGTCGTGAATAATGCTTATATGGCAGGCAAGCATATTGGGTAGATACTTCAATAACCATAATGGAGGTACAAGCTCAAAACCCTGGTTTCCCCATTTCCGAATGTCAAACTTTCCATCAGTAATGCTTGCTGCCGCCGCAGGGCCCAGTTCCACCAAGTCACAGCTTATAAAACCAGCACCTAT
Organism: uncultured Pirellulales bacterium; assembly: GCA_964631175.1. Taxonomy (GTDB): domain Bacteria; phylum Planctomycetota; class Phycisphaerae; order Sedimentisphaerales; family Anaerobacaceae; genus CAZVWH01. Next base: position 948 of record CAZVWH010000047.1, read on the forward strand.
ATTTATCGCAAAACGCTCCGGTTTTATGTTGATTTTCTCCGGATCAATACCTTTCGTAATAAGTCCGCTGCTGACAATTGCTTCGTTAGCTGCTATGACCGCCAGCTCGATGTCCCTACACATCAATTTTGCGGCTTTTCGATAGGTCTTCGGCACGTAGTTTTGTATCTTATATTCTGGGACTTGGCCGGCTAATTGGCAGGCAAAACCCGTAGGATCAAAAGCCGTAATTTTATTTATCCCGCATTTACCGGCACATAGACCAGTCCACATATCGATAGCTGTTAGTCCAAGCGGACTTACCGCGCCAAGGCCGGTTATCACTACTCGATTTGGATTCATCCGTCTTGCTCCGACTCCGATTTGCCGGAGCCAGCATCACTTATAAACACATCCCGCAGAAGGGACTCAAATGTACCGGTGAATACGAAATTTTCTTTCGGGAATTTTTTGCCTGCCAGATTTTGGTCTATGTGGCTGAACATCAAATCTATCTCAGCGATCAATTTCTCAGCGCATATTATCCTGCCGGTTATGCTGGCCGCTTCCGGCGTGATAGATTCAATCTGGGCTTCTAATCTTATTGTATCGCCGGGCTTTACGTAATCGAAAAATACCGCTTTTTTAATCTTTGCCAAGATAACTTTTTCCTTAAAGTTTTTTGCCTCGCCGACCAGGATTCCTGCTGTCTGAGCCATTGCCTCAATCATCAAAGTCTCCGGCATCACCGGAAAGCCAGGGAAATGGTCGTGCAAATGCTCTTCGGCAAGCGTTACATTCTTAACAGCCACAGCACTTTTGCCGCTTTGAAACTCAATAAATTTATCTATCCAAATCCAACGCATCTTCAGGCTATATTAAAGTTAGCGGCAGGTTTACCCCGTTAGAATGCCCCATGGCCTGCCTTGGCCGAAGCGGCTACGCGCAGGAAGACTTGGCACGGGGATGAAAATATTTAATTCCTTTATATTAAACACAGGATTTAATGCCCTGTGTTAGTACCGTTAGAAGGGCGAAGGGCTCCTAACGGGGTTTACTTTTGACAATCCCGCCGCTAATGTCTCGAAAACCTTTTATACTATACAATTAAGCAGCACTATTCAGTTTAGTTTCGACATAATTTACAATAGCTCCTACGGTGAACAAATCACCAAGTTTGTTCACATCGGGGTTGTTCTCAAATGTCGATAGGTCGGTATGTGGTATTTTATCTCGTAATTCAGCCAAGCCTTTTTCAGTGAATTTGCCTTTGCTGATAAATTCGGAATTATTCATCAGGCTCTCAGCCGGAAACAGCTCTTCCCGCGGAATTTTTATTCCGAATGCTTTCTCTAATCTAAATACTATATCCAAAAAGTCGATACTTTCAGCTCCTAAATCTCCTGTTAAGGTCGATTCGGTTGTTACCTCATCGTCATCAACTCCCAACGCATCAACTAAGACTTCCTGAACATCCTTAAATATTTCATCCCGATTCATTGCCATATTTTTTTACCTCCTGTAATTTAGCATTCGGAATATAACGTAAAAATATTTTTTGATTTTGACTTTTTTAACAGCTTAGCAGTTTCCAACGCTTTTTCATATTTTCTATTATGTTTGCGTCCACTGCCGCCATCTTCGAATCTTGCGAAGAAAGATTAAAATGTTTCAACGCAAATTTTGCTTCTACAATACGCTGGCCGTCTGATAAACCAAAGCCTGAGAACGAGCTGATATTTTCTTCAATTGTTTTTGCTTCGACAGTATATTCTATATGGCTACCAGGCGCCAAAAAACTTCTATATTTTACATTTTTTGCCTGCTCAAGCAATATCATACTATGGGCAAAATTTTCTGCTTCGCGCACTAACCATGATGCCGATTCGATCAGCCCTTCCAGCAGCAGCACGCCGGGCAGTACCGGAAATGTCGGAAAATGGTCTGCCAGGTATTCCTCAGCCAAAGAAACGCTCTTGACAGTTTTTATTTGCTTACCCGGCTCTAATGAAACTACCTTGTCGATAAGAATAAATCGCATAAATTAGTTCAGAGTTCGTAGTTCATAGTATTTAGCCCGCCGTTTCACGGCAGGTTGGACGAACGACGCAATACGATATACAAGATGCAATCGTTTTTCCAGTCTTTTTTAGCTATTTTATGCTTTTGCCGTTTCTCTTGATATGAATGAAATTAATATTTGGAAAATTATGTATGGTTGGTTATATTTTCGTTTATGAAGATATGCAAAGCCAAAATATCGGATGCCAAGGCTATTTACTCTCTAATCAATTATTATGCCGAGCAAGACAGAATGTTGTTTCGTTCATTGGCTGATATCTATGAGAACCTGCAGAGCTTCTTAGTAGCTGAGCTTGACGGCAATGTAGTCGGTTGTTGTGCCTTGCAGATCATCTGGTCGGACTTAGCGGAGATAAAATCACTTGCGGTTGACCAGGCACATAAAGATAAGGGCATAGGAAAAATGCTGGTTAATGCGGTAATCGAGCAGGCTAGCCAACTCGGCTTGCCACGGGTTTTTGCGCTTACTCTGGACACAGTCTTTTTTGAAAGGCTGGATTTTGAAATAATAGAAAAAGATGCACTTCCTATGAAGGTCTGGAAGGATTGTGCCAAGTGCTCCAAACAGCAAAATTGTGATGAAATAGCAGTGATAAAAAACGTGTCGCGTGATGCGTAGTGCGTATCGCGTAAAAACAAAGATGCAATACGATATACGCAATACGCAAGACGAATTTAGCCTACTTGCCTTCTCTGGAATAGAGCCACAGCCAGGGCTAAAATTGCTGCTGTATAGCACAAGGCATAAGAAGCACTTATTATTATATATTTTAGCGGTACTACGCTTTCTTCATAAATGGCATCGCTTATCCAGAAAATCTGTAGATTTGGTACAAGGAATCGGCCAATCTTAGCCCACAAGTGCGTTTGAGCAAGTCTGCCGAACACATAATCGCTGATAAGACCCAGCAAAAAAATCCCAATGCACCCGGCAAGGGTCGTCACTACGTTAAATCTGGCGGAAAATGCCAAAGCCAAAGCGGCAATTATTATTGCAGCCAACAGCAGCAGTAAAGAGCCATAAATGTCCAGAGTATTTATGCCGTTATTCTGGGGATTGAACTGCCAATCGCGGTCGATAAAGGCCAGAAAAATTATCGCCAAAGCGGCGAATATACCACCTAAAACAACGGCTGTTGAAGAGAACTTCCAGTCATAAGCATAGTTAAAAAAAGCACTTAATAGAAATGCCAATGACACGCTGATTGCTGCTGTGCTTATGACCGTCCAGTCGTGTGTGTCCCTCACTGTTTCGAGAACGCCGTGTCTAATCGTCATTAATAGAGCAACCGTGCAGATATAATGTGCTAAAACCACCGCAGCAACCACCCCCATAAACTTTGCCACAATGAATATCGGACGTCGTACCGGTTTGCTCAGAACGGTCGTGATAGTCTTGTTCTCCATCTCCTCGGCTACGGCACCAGAGGCTGAAAAGATTGCGATGAACAAGCTCGTTAGAAAAAGCGTAGATAGTCCTATCTCTCGTAAGAGCTTATTATCATCGCTCATCGTGTACATCGTTAACGATGGGCTTATCAAGAAAAGAAGAAGGGCAATTGTTATGATTATAGCATAAACCGGCTGTCTTAATGTTTCTGTAAAAGTATTTTTCGCTATCGTAAATAGAATATGCATAATTTTTTCAGTATATGTTTAAAAACCTGCTATCGCTTATGCCTTGTATTAATGCTAAATTCTTTCATAATCGTCTCTATACTAAAATGTCATAGTTTTTTATATTATTTGGACTTAATCTTGTAAAGGATTTATTTACATAGTATGTTTATATAAATACTGCTGTTGTGGTTGATTTGTTCAGAAGACAAAACAGAGATAAAATATGACAATGTCATCTAAGCGCTCCGAATACATAGCTTTGCTATCATTGATTTTGAGCGTTATCTTTTTTGTTATTACCATTCTCTTAGGACGATGGAGCGGTTTCTCAGCAATCTATAGATTTAGCTGGCTGGTCCTCTCAGGAGCTTTAATTTGGCTTGTTCTCGTAATTGAGTTTCATCAACGCACCTTAGCTGAGCAGGAGAAGCTCGATATGAGCCAATTGGCTCAGGAACAGAAATCCGCGATCTTTCAAGCCAAGGGTGAGCGGGCCGGTCTATTTGCCGTAGCCCAGCGCCGATTACAAATACTGGAAAAATGGTTCATCCCCATATTTGCAGCGTTAATAGCAGCCTATCAAATAGCCGTTGGGCTGTTTTTACTAAAAGCCGGCTCAACTGAATTGCAAATCCGGTCGGAACGTGCGCTGCTTTGTGCTGTTTTCATGACGGCGATAGCATTTGTCAGCTTTTTGATTTCTCGCTATGCCACCGGCATGTCAGCCCAGCCTCAATGGAAGCCGCTTAGAGCCGGCGGAAGTATCCTGCTGGGTGAAGCAGTTTTATGTTTCGCCTTAGCGATAGGTCTGGCGCTGGCGCAATTCAATATTTTCGTGGTATTGAATGTAATCAATTATGTTGTTCCGGTCTTACTTCTTGTGCTCGGCGTAGAAACAGCTCTTAACGTTGTCCTTGACATATACCGACCAAGATTGAAAGACCAATACAGCAGAGCTGCCTTTGACAGCAGACTGCTGGGGCTTATAAACGAGCCGGGCGAGATATTCCGTACCGCTGCCGGCGCTATTGATTACCAGTTTGGTTTTCAGGTCTCTCAAACCTGGTTCTATAAGCTATTAGAAAAGGCAATTGTTCCACTGATTTTGTTTGCTGCCATAACAATATATCTGCTGAGCTGCATTGTTATTATAGAGCCTAACGAAGAGGCGATTGTAGAACATTTCGGAAATCCCATTGATCAGGCCGGCCAAGTCAGGCAGATTGGGCCTGGGCTGCATATTAAATGGCCGTGGCCGGTTGATATTGCCTATAAGTATCCTACGGAGAAGATTTCAGAGATCAATATAGGATTTATTCCTAAAGCAACGGAGGACCCCGAGAGAGTAGGGTACGGACCGCTGCTTTGGGGTCAGACTCATTATGAGCAGGAATATCACTTACTTGTAGCCAGTGAGCAAACAGGCACCGCTTCTACTACTGCTGAAGCTGTGCCGGTGAGTCTCGTCATGGCTGCGGTTCCGGTTCAATATAGAATAAAAGACCTGTACCGGTTTATCTACAACCATGATGATGCGGAGAAGCTGCTCGAATCTATTTGCTATCGTGAGCTAACGAAGTTTGCAGCCAGTGCCAGAATCGAAGTTGATAATGAAGAAACTTTGGAGCACAGCCTTCTTGGAGCAGGTAGAGCTGAGGCTAAAGAGCTTTTAACCAAACACATTCAAGAAGCTGTTGACAGAGAGAGCTTAGGTGTTGAAATTGTGTTTCTTGGTCTTCAGGGCATACACCCACCGCCCGAAGTCGCAACGGATTATCAACAAGTAGTTGGTGCTGTTCAAAAGAAACAAGCACTTATCCTGGAGGCTCATGCCGAGCGGAATAAAACCTTAAGCACACTTGTAGGCTCGGTTGAGGAGGCCGACAAACTTTATTCACTTGCCCGGCAATACCAGGAGGTTAAGGACAATAACGACATCAAGCAAGTGCAGCAGCTTGCCAATGAGCTGGACCTGGCCTTTGAGCAAGCCAAGGGTGGTATTTTCTCGACGTTAAGAGACGCGCAAAGTTATGCTTTTGAAAAAGCAACACTCGCGCGGGCAACGGGTAAGCGTTTTGCCGACCAGCTCAAGGCATACAGGGCGGCAAAGGAAATTTATAAGCGTGAGCAGAGATTGATGGTCTTTGAGGACGGTCTCGAAAAGATACGAAAATTTGTTGTGGTTGGAGACCCAAATGCTCATCAAGTTTTCATAGTCGATTTCCAGGAAAAACTAACTCCAAGTTTGTATGAATTGGGAGCTTTTGAGGAGAGCAGCGACAAATGAAAAGTATTGCTATTACCATATTTATCGTGCTGATAGTTGCCATATTGGCTCTCTATCTTTTCTCGTTTCAGGTTAGAGAGATAGAAACCGCTCTGGTAACTACATTCGGCAAGGCCACCGAACAGGATGAAATCAAAAAACCCGGCTGGTACTTCAGATGGCCGGCGCCGATTCAGCGGGTTTATGAATTCGATTCTCGGATGAGAGTTTTTGAAGCCGACCTCGGCGAGACGACAACCAAAGGGGCTGTGCCCATCATTGTTAAAACCTATATCGTTTGGAGAATTGATGAGCCACTTGCATTTTTCAATGCCAACGAGCATGGAAGTATTATAGAGGCCGAACGTAAATTACTCAGCCAGATTAGCGATACGCAGAATAGGGTAATTGGCCGACATTCATTCGGTGAGTTTGTAAACAGCGATCCGACAAGAATAAAATTCAAGAAAATTGAAGAGGAAATGTTCACTGACCTTCATCAGGCGGTTAAAGATGCAAGTTATGGGATTGAAATTAAGACTCTTGGTATAAAACAGCTCAAGGTCAGTGAAGATGTCAGCAAAGATGTCTTTGAGCGAATGAAAGCTGAAAGAAACCGCAGAACCGAGGCTACAATTGCACAAGGAAACGCTGAGGCGACCAAGATAAAAACTGAAGCAGATTCGATAAAGATAGAGTTATTAGCCGCCGCTGAAGCAAGGGCAAAAGCCATAATGGGCCAGGGTGATGCTGAAGCCGCACGATATTATAAGATGCTGGAAGAACATCCCGGCCTGGCAATATTCCTGCGGAATATCGAAGCACTTAAGAAGACACTGAAAGAAAGGTCAACAATAGTTATACCTGCTGATTCAGAACCTTTCAGATTGTTACAACAAATACCTAAAATTGAAGTAGGCGAGTTAAGCAAAACAGAAAAACAGCTCTCTCAAAGTGGTCAGTAGTATGGTCGAGCAAAATCCTGAAAGTGTCGAAAACTTACAGGCCCGGTTGCCTGATGACAAGACCGACAAAGAGCTTGATGCTGCAGGTAAGTCTCTTTCCGAGGCATTAAGACTCAGCTTTAATATTCTGAAAGTGATAATGGTCGTGTTGGTGGTTATTTTCTTGGCCTCAGGTTTTAGAACGGTCGGTCCCGAAGAGCAGGCAATTGTTCTGCGGCTTGGAAAAATTCGAGGTGTGGGCGAAGAAAGGCTTCTCGGCCCCGGCCTGCATTGGGTATTTCCGTATCCAATAGATGAAATTGTGAGAATTCCCGTACAGAATAAAGTCAATTTACCGATCGACTCATCTTGGTACTCTCAAAGTTCGGCAGAGATACTCGGTGAAGGGCCGAAAAAAAGAATCAATCCACGAGATGCGTTAAATCCGGTAAGAGACGGCTATTGTATTACTCGAAGTGAAAAACAAAACCAGGCTATCGCAGGTCTTACCGGCAGCGACTACAACATTGTCCATTGTAAATGGCAGATAACTTACGCAATAGATGACCCTGAGCGTTTCTTTACCAACGTCTTTGTGGACTTAGCGGATGTACAAGCCGGACAGAATTATGCTGATGTCATATCTGAAAATATTGAACCGCTGCTGAAATATATGGTTGCAGATGCAGTCGTAACTACTATTGTCAATTATACTATTGATGATGTTTTATTCGAGCAGGTTGCGGCAGTATCGCAGCATGTTAAACGTTTGATGCAGGAAAAGCTTGACGCAATAGAAAGCGGCTTGAAAATTGTATCGGTGCAATTGACAGATAAAATCTGGCCTCGTCAGGTTAATGAAGCATTCCAAGCCTCCATTAGAGCAAGTCAGGAAAGTCAAAGAGCTATAAGTGAAGCCAGAACTTACGCTGAGCAAACTCTTAATGAGGCTGCCGGCCCGGTTGCGGTACAGCTTTATAAAGCTTTACACGATGGGACAGTCAGCGAAGAACAAAAAGAGTTTTTATGGTCTCAATTAGCAGGTGACGCTCAGGGCAGGATGGCCGACGCCAGAGCCTATCGAACAAAAGTAGTGGAATCCGCACGAGCTAATGCCGAGTATTTACATGAAATACTGCCGGAATATCGCAAACGCCCAGAGCTTGTAACTTGGGAAATCTATCAGTCCGCCATAGAGGATGTGCTTACAAATGCCGATGAAAAATTCATTATTCAACCCACCAAGGACAGCAAAGGCGTTGAATATTGGATTCAGCTTAACAGAGATCCAACGTTAAAACCTAAATCTACGAAAGAGAAATGACCGGCATTAAATGTATATACGCAATACGAGATACGAGATACTAAATTATGGCTCACGAGCATTTACATTTCAAAGAAGATATTGCTGCTGAACATACTCACGGCAAGCAGATTCGTGTAAGTATGGCCTTGCTGGGCACATTGGCCGGCGGAATGCTGCTGATAAACAGCGGTATCTCCAGGTTTATTTACGGCCGAACCAGTTTCAATACCGAGTTTTTAGCGATGGTCGCTGCGATACTGCTTGGTGCACCGATTATCCTTCATGCAATAACAAGCCTCATAAGAAAAGAGGCGCACATGGACGTGCTGGCTGCTCTGGCGATAGGCGCCGCCTTTGCGACTCAGAACTACGTCACAGCGGGCATTGTCGCATTCTTTATGTTGTTGAGTGAGCTTATCGAAAGTCGTACCGCCCTCGGCGCTCGCGCCTCGATCGAATCGCTAATTAAACTGACACCTACGAAGGCAAATTTAGTTGACCAGCAGGGCGGCGAAAAAGAAGTGAAGGTCAGCAGTTTAAGGCCCGGCGATTGTATTCGTGTTCGGCCGGGAGACAATATACCCGCCGACGGTGAAGTTATAAAGGGACTTAGTTCTGTTAATGAAGCGACCATAACAGGTGAATCTTTACCTGTTGATAAAGTGCCGGGAATGTCGGTTTTCGCCGGCACAAACAACCTCACCGGTGTCCTGGATGTCACCGTAACCAAAGCCGGCAAAGATACTACACTCGGCAAAGTTCAGTCGTTGATTATTCAGGCTGAGCAAACAAAAATACCGATTATGCGGATAATCGACCGTTATGTAGGATGGTACACGCCGACAATTTTGATGATTGCCGTGATTGTGTTGTTCTTTACCAGAGATTTCAACAGATTTATTACGATACTTGTTATTTCGTGTCCTTGCGCGTTGATTTTAGCTACTCCCACGGCGATGATAGCAGCGATTTCGGCCTCAGCAAGGCTGGGTATCCTTATAAAAAACATTGCCGATTTGGAGATTGCCGGAAAGATAACCGCGCTGGTCTTTGACAAAACGGGAACGGTAACCACGGGTCGGCTATATGTGATGAAACTAACTCCTGCTGAGAATGTCGAACCTGCCGAATTATTAACTGTCGCTGCCTCTGCCGAGCAGATGAGTAAACACCCAGCCGCCAGAGCGCTGACGGAAGTGGCAAAGGAAGCAAATCTCCCATTGGCGGCTGCAGATAACTTCCAGGAAACTCCCGGTAAAGGTGTTACTGCTACAGTTAATTCAGGAAAAGTCATGATCGGCAGGGACACTTTCCTGAAGGAAAACAATGTGAATATAGCTACTGTCCCCGACCCCGGTCTTCATGAAGAACAAGGCTTCAGCACACTTTATGTTGCCAAAGATAACAAGTGCATAGGTTGGATTGGTCTGCAGGATAAGACTCGCCCGGAAGCAAGTCAGGCGGTTAAGCAGCTTATTGAGATCGGCGTAAAACGAATGATAATGCTTACCGGCGATAGGGATGAAGTCGCTAACCGCGTCGCTGCAGAACTCGGCTGCACGGATGTCAAGGCGCACTGTCTGCCCACCGACAAATTGGCGATAGTTGAGCAGATAAAAAATGATGGACATACCGTAGCCGTAGTTGGTGACGGTATAAACGATGCGCCGGCCCTGGCGGCGGGCGATTTGGGTATTGCTATGGGTGCTGTCGGCAGTGACGTAGCTATAAATTCCGCTTCAATCGCGCTTATGAGTAATGATTTGAAGCGGCTGCCTTTCCTCGTAAGACTTTCACGAAGAACCAGAGCTGTTATACTGGAGAACCTCTCTTTTGGAATTATGTTTATTATTCTTGGTGTTGCCGCAGCCTCTGCAGCGTGGCTTTCAGCAGTTTACGCCGCAGTGCTGCATTTTCTTGGGACATTAATCGTTGTTTTTAACAGCGCACGACTTGTTCGCTACGGTGAAGAACTCCACCACGAACCGCGAGGATGAGGTAAAATACGAAGCACACTTCACGAGATACGAGCTACGAAATTATGGAATACGCTATTGAAACTTTCTCTTTGACCAAGATTTTTTCCGATTGGTGGGGCCGGGATAAAGTTATTGCCGTTGACAACCTTGATTTGCAGGTTTGCTATAACGAGGTGTTCGGCCTGTTAGGACCCAACGGCTCAGGCAAAACCACTACTCTGAAATTGCTGCTTGGCTTACTTCATCCCACAAAGGGAAGGTCTGTTATTCTTGGTGGTGACGGCAGCGACCCTAAGATCAATGCCAGGATAGGTTTTATGCCCGAAGAATCTTATCTGTACAGATATTTGAACGCCCGCGAAACACTGGATTTCTATGGCAGATTGTTTGGCCTACCATCGAAAGTGAGAAAAATGCGAATAGAAGCTCTTCTTGATATGGTTGGACTAAAGGCGATTGCAAACAGGCCGGTGGGCACGTTTTCAAAAGGGATGGCACGCAGAATCGGCCTGGCCCAGGCTTTGATAAACGACCCCGACCTTTTGATACTGGATGAGCCGACAACTGGACTCGACCCTATCGGAACAAGACAGATAAAGGACCTTATCTTAAAACTTGCTGAACGTGGTAAAACAATTCTCCTATGCAGTCACCTTCTTGCCGACGTCGAAGATGTGTGCGATAGAATCGCTATTCTCTACGGCGGCAAAATACAGGCCGAGGGAAAAGTAAAAGACCTTTTGTTACAAACAGATAAAAAACAAATCACTACAGGTACTGTAAGCAATGAAACTCTCAAAAGGATCAAGCAGCTAATTCAGGACGAGCATGCCGATTTTGAATTGACTTGTCCAATGGAAAAACTCGAAGCATATTTCATTAAAACGGTCACAACCGCACAAGAACAGGCTCAACCGACAAGCGGAGCAGTAAGTACTACCCAAATTGGTGATTTCCTTGTATCGACGACTTCCAAAGAAAACATTCTTGATAAGCTTGTTTCCTCATCGGTATCACAAGAAAATCCTCCACAAGCCCCGACAAACGAGCAGGTCGTTCATACCGAAGGTTCTGAACCTGAGCCTGATAAGGAGTTATTGAGCAAACTAACCAAGACTGCTGAGCCAGCTCAACCTAAACCAGTCATCCAGAACGAGAAAGTAAAAACTGAGCCGGTTGAACCGGAAACTGCTGAGCAGGAGCAAATCAAAAAAAACGTTTTGGACCAGCTCACCGATCCGCCGAGGCGGATCGAACAAGACGAGCATAAACAGCAAGTTGAGGAGGATAAATCCCAGACAGGAGAGGCCAGCGATGCGTAGTATCTGGGTTGTCGCTACAAATACTATAAGGCAAGCCCTCAGACTAAAAATTGCCGCTGCCTTTATAATCCTGCTGCTTATCCTGCTTCCTGTTATGAGCGTTTCGGCAACCGGCGACGGCACCTTGAAAGGCAGGCTTCAGACATTCGTGAGCTATGGTTTTTCGCTGACCAGCATTTTGCTTTGTTTGCTTACTATAATAGTCTCGGTCTATTCGGTCACCAGCGATATACAACAAAGACAGATATATACCGTTATAACGAAACCCATTCGCCGTTACCAGCTTCTCTTAGGTAAGCTGCTCGGTGTAATATTATTGAATGTATCTTTGCTAATAGTATTTTCTACCGTAATATACAGCATTACCTGTTACATGCCCAGGTTTTTTCATGCAACCGAATCCGAGCTTTCAGAGGTTAATAACGAGTTTTATACCGCTCGAGCCAACATAGCTCCGCCTAAGCTCGATGTTAGCAAAGAGGTCGATGAAGTCTTTACCAAACTCAAGCAGGCAGGTCAACTACCTGAAAATATGTCATATAGCAAGATTATTGCTCAGCTTACGAATGTAAGAAAGCTCGAGAAACGAGCTGTAGCTCCGGGCTATATGTTGCCGTTTGAGTTTAGTGATGTTAAGCCCATTGATCCTAATAAGAGCCTGTTCATAAAATTTAAATATGACGTTTCTGTAACTCCGCCCGATTCGCAAATTATCGGCAGATGGGTGGTTGGTGACTATAAATATATTCGGTACGGCGAACAAATCGAAACACCAGTGTATGATGAGGTTCATAAACATTCCATTCGGACATCTCATGAGATAGAGGTCCCCGCGAGTGTAGTCCCTCCAGATGGCCGCCTCGGCGTCGCATTCTTAAATCACCCTCTAAACGATACCGTGGTTATCTTTCCACTTGAAGATGGTTTAGAGGTGCTATATAAAGCAGACACATTCAGTGGCAATTTTATAAGAGCCGTGCTTCTCATTTTCTCGCGTTTGACCTTTCTGGCCTGTTTAGGGATATTAGCATCGAGTTTTCTATCCTTCCCGGTGGCTATACTATTTTGTCTTGTGATTTTCTGTATTGCAACTTTCAGCAGCTTTATTATCGGATCCTTTAACTTTATCGGTCAAAATCTAAGCAGTGTGTATTCTTATTCTATCAAGCCGATTATTCAGCTTCTGCCGCAGTTTGATAAATTTAATCCTACAAAATTTCTTGTCCCAGCCCGACTAATAACGTGGTATCTTGTGGCTAAAGCGGTAGGCCTGATGGTTTGTATAAAAGCTCTATTATTGTTGCTTATTGCTCTACTTGTTTTCAGCTTCAGAGAGATTGCGAAAGTTGTAATTTAGTTCGTGGTTTTTGGTTCATAGTCTATGAACTCTAAACTTTCTTATGCGTTTGCGTGATTTAACAATTTGCTTTGTCTGTATCGTTCTTGCGGCTGCATTGTTGATTATTGCAGGTATGCGCCTCGACTATATCAATAGCCAGCGGCAGGAGATGAATTTGATTATTAATGAGCCTCTTGAGAATGCTCCACCTTCTTTGGCATTTGCAACTGTTGCTATGGGGGCTTTTCGCGGCCTCGTTGTAGATGCACTATGGATAAGAGCGGATAATTTAAAAGAACAAGGCCAATTCTTTGACGCAAGGCAGCTCGCTGAATGGATAACCACCTTACAGCCTCGTTTTGCAGCAGTCTGGGAGTTTCAAGCCTGGAATATGGCTTATAACATTTCCGTAGCCATACCTGCCACACAGCCGGACCAGCGATGGCACTGGGTTAAAAACGGCTTCGAGCTGTTGCGAGACCAGGGCATTGCACTAAATCCTAAGAGTATCGATCTCTATCGTGAGCTTGCCCGAATGTTTCAACACAAAATAGGAGGAGTGACGGATGATGCTCACAGATATTATAAAGTGCAACTGGCCTTAACTATGGAGCCGCTGCTCGGACCCGCAGATAACGAATATTTCGAGGCCCTGACCAAAGCTCAAACCACATGGCAACAAATTATAAAAGATAAAAGCATAGCTGTATTAGTCAAAGCTTTAAAATCCGCTGACGACGTATTTAGCGATGCCGATGCCGGCAAGTTTGTGGATAATTATTTGTCCTTAAGACAGAATCCTAAGCGGTTCAAGCCTGCGGCAATTGAGACGATAGATAATTTTAGAGGTACGCCGGCCCTTGAAAAGTTTGATATTTTTGCCAAAGCATACTACTTACGCAATACTTTAAAACTCGATCCGGTCTTGATGCAGCAGTTGAATAATACATACGGCCCTATCGACTTTAGTGATCCCAACAAGCATTTGCCTTTGGATTGGCGGCATCCCGATAGTCACGCCCTTTACTGGGGTATTAAGGGCCTGCAGGAAGTTGCTAAAAATGAAGACAGGGAAATATCGATGATCGAAATTAATACGGATCGTATTACCGGACATAGCCTGCAGAACCTTTTCCGCTATGGAAAAATATTTTTGTATGACGTGCTGGTCGAAACACCACAAGGTTCCGCTTCAGAACCGGAGCAAAGAACGGTTAAACAGATATTTCTTAGGCCGGATTTAAGAATGTTTTATCCATACAACGAAGCTATGCTGGCAGTGCTCGAAAAATACAAAGGCCCCGAAGAAGAAGGTTCCTATAAATCGCTCCAAGACGGCCATCGGAATATGCTCAAAAATGCCGTCTTTATGTTCTATCAAGCAGGCCACAGGGCCCAAGCACAAAAAATCTATAGTCAGTTGAGAAAACTCTATCCTCGTGACGAATTTAAGCTTTCACTGCCTGCATTTGCCAGGAATCGTTTACGCCAAGAGTTTGAAAGCAGCATCGGTATATTTGACGCCAGAGAGCAAATAATAGCACTTCTTAGAGAAAGCTACTTCAGATACGCGTTGCGGGACGATGATGCAGCGTTCGGCAGTGAAAAATTGGCAGAAGAAGTTTGGGAGCACTACCAGACGGAATACCCCGATGAACAAAGGATTGACCTTGCTGAGTTACCATTATTAAGATACCTTGCACTCGGGGATTTTCTCAATGACGAACAGTATCCGCCTAATTTGAGACGCAATTTGCTTGGCCGTATAAAAATAGAAAAACCCGAGCTTTATAAACAATTTGAACAACAGGCAGAAAAGCTAAGGAAGCAAGCAGAAATGACAAAGTGACTTCTGGATGCCTGCAATAAGCTTGTCCCCTCGGCCTTGCTCGGGGCAGGCCTGAGCAAAGTCGAAGAATTGCAGGGCTAAATATTTAGCCCCATGTTTCACGTGGGGTTTGTATAGTATTTTTCATGCTTAATACGCTCTTACATAAACTTACACCATCACAAAGAGAGGCAGTCTTCCATGCCGAAGGGCCTTTGCTTGTTATTGCAGGCCCTGGCAGCGGCAAAACCCGTGTTATTACATATCGTATCGCCGCACTTATAGATTCAGGTATTAAGCCATATAACATCTGCGCAATAACTTTCACCAACAAAGCCGCTAATGAAATGCGCCAGAGAGCTATTACTCTCGGTACTTCCGCCGGTGCGCATATCAGCACCTTTCACTCTTTATGCGTCAGAATCCTTCGGCAATATGCTGATAAGGCAGGTATAAAAACCAACTTTAGTATCTATAATGATTCCGACCAGAGCAGATGTATCAAGCAGGCTATTAAAGATTGCGAGCTTGACACCACCAACTTTCCACCTGCCCGAATGCTTGAGGCCATTTCCACTCTCAAGAACAAGCTAATTGATGTTGATTTATTCAAGTCTCAAATCGATGGTTTTTTTACCCAGACATTAGCCAAAATATACGAACGTTACCAGTACATCCTGAATGAGCACAATGCACTGGACTTTGACGATTTGTTGATGAAGGTTGCTTTTTTGCTTCAGAATTATCCTGAAGTTTGCTGTGAGCTTGGTGATCGTTTTAAATTTCTGCTCATTGATGAATATCAAGACACCAATCATGCCCAATATAAAATCGCCAAAGCTCTTGTTTCAGAGCACAATAATATTTGCGTAACCGGCGACCCGGACCAATCCATCTACCGTTGGCGGGGAGCCGACATTCGCAATATACTGGCCTTTGAAAATGATTGGCCTGATGCCACGGTAGTCAAATTGGAGGAAAACTTCCGCAGCACACCTAACATTCTCGAAGTCGCAGACAATTTAATTGCCTTCAACGAAAATCGAAAACAAAAAAAACTTGTTCCCACAAAGCCTCGTGCCGAGGATATTGTTGTATCAGCCTTCGAGGACGAAACCGAAGAAGCCCAGACTGTAGCCCAGCAGATAAAGCAGCTTATCGATGACGGCTCGTCTTTGAATGATATGGCTGTGTTCTATCGCGTTAATGCTATGAGCCGTGTGCTCGAAGAGGCACTTGTCCGAAACAAGATACCTTACCAGGTTGTCCGTGGGGTGGAATTCTACAACAGAAAGGAGATCCGCGATGTGCTTGCCTATTTGAAAGTCCTTGTCAATCCAGATGATGAAATTGCGCTATTGCGCATAATCAACACACCGGCTCGTGGTATTGGAAAGACCACAATTGACAGAGTTCGTGCCTATGCCGTTCGCAATAATGTTAGCCTTTACGAAGCTGTAAAGCGAGCAGAGCATGTTGATTCTCTTTCCAAAGCCCCTAAAGCCAAGCTTGCCAACTTTATAAATATGCTGGAGCAGCTTAAAAAGGAAATTACTGGTGAAGTCGCACCTCTTGCCGAGCGCGTCTTCATCGAATCCGGCTTGGCTGATTTCCTTAACGCAGCCAGCGACCAGAACGCAATCGATAATGTTAATGAGCTGATAAATTCAATCGCACAGTACGACCAACAAGCAGAAGAACCGACACTTTTGGACTACCTTCAGCAGATATCGCTCTTCAGCGATGTCGATGCCTACGACACTACCAGCGAGCGTGTTGCTTTGATGACGCTACACGCTGCGAAGGGGCTTGAATTTGAAAATGCCTTTATCATTGGTCTGGAGGAAGGTATTCTGCCACATGAAAAATCTAATACCGACGACCAGGACGATTTAGAAGAAGAACGCAGGCTTTTTTTCGTTGGTATAACCCGCGCCAAAGTTGGTTTATACATAAGCTATGCTCGGTACCGAACTATACGTGGGCAGATGCTGCGAACGATACCGTCACAGTTTCTTTTTGAGCTTGGAATCGACTTTGCCGAATCTGTTAATGTCATTACCGCACAGGCGGGAATCTATAATTCTACGCAGACTTTTAATGCAGGTGATCCTGTACAGCACAAGACTTTCGGAAAGGGCAGGGTTCAGGAATTTATTGATATGGCTGAAAACAGTGTGGTGGTAGTCAAATTTAATAACGGACAAACAAAATCACTGATGGTAAAATACGCCGATCTTTCGATAATATAAGCTAACTGTTCTTCGATTTGATCGAGGAGCAACGTTTAGCCGTCGCGGCTCGGCTGAGCTCGCCGAAGTCCGGCACGGCGACGGGGGTGGCACAGGAATTAATAATATGGCAAAATCTCAAATTAATCTTTACTACAAAAACTCAACTTCTGATGTGCTCGGCGAAGAACACGGACTAACAAAAATACAGCTTAAAGACCTTGCAAAAAAAACCGAGCCATCAATTTTGCACTTAAACAGAGAAAGAAAGGACGGCAAAACACCTTATAGAGACCTTCCTTTCAGGGCCGAAATTCCTCAGCAGGTCAAAAAATTAACCGCAGAGCTAAAAGATAATTGTGAAAATCTCGTTGTGCTCGGTATTGGCGGCTCGGCCTTGGGTAATATTGCTTTACAGACCGCACTAAATCCATATCTTTATAATATAGATAACCGACAACGCCGAGGCCCTCGTCTGTTTGTTTTCGATAACGTTGACCCTGTGCAGTTTGCTTCTTTTCTTGATTGGATTGGTGATAAACTTGACAAGACCATTTTTAATGTAATCAGCAAATCCGGCGAAACCTCTGAAACCGCAGCCCAATTTATGATTATTCGTCAATTGCTTTTAGATAGACTCGGATCAGAAGGTTGCAGAGAACAGATAATCGCTACTACCGATGCAAATCAGGGCATTCTCCGTCGTATTACTGATGATGCAGGTTTTAGAAACCTTGTAGTACCTGATGGTGTCGGAGGCAGGTTCAGTGTCTTAAGCGCGGTTGGCCTATTCAGTGCAGCTATGTGCGGTATTGATATCGACTTGCTCTTGGAAGGTGCTCGTGATATGGATAAACGAGTAAGCTGCGAAGAGTTCTACAAAAACCCGGCGGCTATCAATGCTGCAATAAATTACTACTATTATAATCACGGCAAAAAGATTTCCGTAATGATGCCATATAGTTACCACCTCAAAGACCTAGCTGATTGGTATAGGCAGCTCTGGGCCGAAAGTCTGGGCAAAGCTCAAGACCTAAAGGGCAATGAAGTGCATATTGGCCCGACGCCTGTCAAGGCGCTGGGACCTACTGACCAGCATAGCCAGATACAATTATACCGCGAAGGACCTAACGATAAACTGTTCGCATTTCTGCAGGTCAATAGTTTCGATAAGGACATTAAAATAGGCCCTGCACCAGATTGTGCTCCAGAACTTGATTTCCTTGCCGGCAAAGACTTAAGCACACTGCTAAACAATGAAAAAAAGGCAACAGAGTATGCCCTGTTGCAGAGTAAGCGTCCCTGTCTGACCGTCATTTTCCCTGAAGTAAATGAGTACACTGTCGGGCAGTTCATTTATTTGTACGAGGTAACGACTTCTTTAGCCGGTGCCTTATTTGGTATAAATCCTTATGACCAGCCCGCTGTAGAGTTAGGTAAAGAAGCTACTTTCGCCCTTATGGGCAAACCCGGTGATGAATATGAAGAATTAGCCCAAGAAATTCAATCTCTGACCGATATTGACACAGCCTATTTGGTTTGATACTTATACGCTGGTTAAAAACGATATGAAGGAATAGGCTCATGAATTATGCAGTTGTAATGGCAGGGGGGATGGGTAAAAGATTATGGCCTCTCAGCCGGGAAAAACGCCCTAAGCAGGTCTTAAAGCTCCTTGAAGGCCAAACACTTCTTGGCCGATGCTTTGAACGGCTCGCACCTATATTTGATGCCAGAAGTATAATTATTCTCACAAACGCCGGCTATGCAGACCTCGTCCGTGAAGAGCTACCTGATGTGCCGTTCAATAATGTCATTGCTGAGCCTGCCGTCCGCGATACGGCTGGGGCCATAGGATTAGCTGCAACCATACTCAATAAGTTTGACGCAGATGCTCAAATGGCTATCGTTACCGCCGACCAGTTAATAGAACCCGGCCAAGCGCTGCAACAGGCCCTTAAAGACGCTCTGGTTTTTGTAAATGACAATCCAAACGACATGATTACGTTTGGCATCAAGCCGACCTTTGCCAGCACGCAACTCGGTTACATTAAGTGCATCACAGCCCGAGAAGTTTCCGGCTGTAAGAATACAATATTTTCTGTGGAGGCCTTCAAAGAAAAACCCGACGAAGAAACCGCAAAAAAATACCTCCAGGCTGGAAATTGTCTATGGAATTCCGGTATGTTTGTCTGGAAGGCCAAAACAATTTTGGCAAATTTAGAAAGATTTTTGCCTCAGGCAGTTGAGCCTTTGCGCAAAATTGGAGCCGCTTGGGACAGCCCGAACCAGCAAAAAACACTACAGGAATGGTTTGTAAAACTACCCAAGATTAGTATCGACTTCGCAGTAATGGAAAAGGCTGATAATGTGTATGCAATAAAGCTGGATTGTCGTTGGCTGGATATAGGTTCCTTTGCAGCTTTAGCCGATGTCATCAGTTCCGACAATGACAATAATATCGTAGTAGCCGGATCGAGCGAGCTGCTTGATTGCAAAAATAGCATTATAATTACTGAGGATAAAGGACATCTTATAGCGGCTATTGGGCTCGATAATATGGTCGTAGCTCATAGTCCTGATGCCACGTTAGTATGCCATGCCGACCAGACTCAGCGACTAAAGGAGTTGCTTGAGCTGATAAAACAGCACCGTGGCGAAAAATTTCTTTAGCAACACGCTAATGAGATACCTGGCAATAGATTATGGCGAAAAACGCACCGGCCTGGCAATATGCGATGCCGGTGAGACCATCGTTACACCTCTTGTAGTAATCCATGGACAAAAAGAGCTGCTAAAAAGAATCGCTGATGTAGTCAGGAAAGAAGTCGTCGAGGCCGTTGTGATAGGGCTGCCTTTGAATATGGACGATTCGGAGGGACCTCAAGCCAGACTTGTCTCAAAGTTCGCTGAGCAGCTAAGGGAGCACCTTGATGTTCCTGTCCACTTTCAGGATGAGCGCCTGAGCAGCTTTGACGCTGAGCAAAAGCTCGCTCCCGCCGAGCTGACAAGAAGCAAAAAGAGAAAACGGCTCGATGCCGTCGCCGCTGCCTTAATATTAGAAGCCTTCCTCTACCGTAAGGCATGGACAGACCCAGAACAAAAATAGTGCCAAAATTGGCTTTGAATTGGCTTTGTTTTTCCATGCCCCGGAAACGGCAAATTTCACATATTCTTTTTATGTCAAAGAGCTTACGATAATTTTGACCTTACAAAAATTGGCTTTGTTTTGCATAAAACAGGGACGATTTGTCGAATACTTTCGACAATTGTCGAATAAGTTGGGTTTGCATAATATTGGCAATATGGACAAATAAGTCTCTCGTGAATATATTACCCATCCCACCGGCTGAATCTTGATTTTTGTGTTTTGGTTTTTCGTTTAGCATTGAGAATTCAGGTTTTTTAAACATTTGATATATTGTCCCTTAGGGATGAATTTAGAGTCCATTCGACTTCGCTCAGGACAAGTTTTTGATTTGCGACCTCCGCTATCCCCCAACTAAATACTAAATGCTAAATACTAAATGCTAAATACTAAATGCTAAATACTAAATACTATATGCTAAATACTAAATGCTAAATACTAAATACTAAATGCTAAATACTAAATGCTATATTCTAAATTTGATACATATTATACCAAAAACGGCTTAATTTTCAAGCAAAATTTCAGAAACAAAAGGTGTCAAGCGTAGCACAAGCTCCCAGCTTGTGAAAAATACAATTTTATACGCATCAGGCGTACTCAAGCAAGGATGCTTGAACTACTCTGCTTCTTGCTTTGACATACCAATACGTAAAGCGCGTACCTGTGGCAGAGCTACGCGCTTTACGTATGAGCTATTTTTGTTGTTGGTTTGATCTGACCCCGAATTATGTACCAACCTTGATTAGAGAGTTATCCACGTTCTT
>CAZVWH010000048.1:0-21680 GCA_964631175.1 uncultured Pirellulales bacterium
TGACGCCTACGCCAAGACGAGTAGGCCTTGGTTATGCTTGTCTATAACAACTTCCCTGATAAATACATTAAAATCTTACACCCTCACTCAACTCGGTACTAAAGAAGAGAATTTTTACTTGATCTGATGTTATACCTCCTTCCTTCAAAAGCCCGATATGAGCTAATGGTTAAATACAAACTCCTTTCCTCCGCAGAACGAAGAATGTCCTGCTATTTTATACTCCGCATTAATTTAGTGCCCAGGAAATTAAAATCCATAAACTCCTATAGATTATTTATACCAAATTTGGCGCTTCGATGTCAATATAAAAATTTGATGGCCAGGTTTTAAAAAGAGTTAAGCCGTAAGTGTTGTGGTTGCAATATGTTACAGAATTTCTCTAAGAATTGTTCGCCCGCTGAGCAAGCTCAAAAATTTGCCATTTGGAAATAAAACTTTAATTTCCAAAAATTGACAATAAACAAAGGATATCATTGTGTGTGGAATACATACGCCGACAAGTTTTTCTACCAGTCAGATTGTACGCGTATTTAAAAGTTTAACTGCTACAAAAGTATCTTCGGTCTGAACCTCAGGTAGAGAAGAAATCAGGAGACGGAGAATCTTAGGCAAATGGTTATTATGTAGCTGCTGTTGGAGAGCAAGGTAATTAGAAGACAGTAGGAAGATATATAGAAAGACAGAGAATCAGGAGGTTTGAAAAAGTGAAGGCTGTTTATGAAAGACTTAGATGCTCTGTGGTATTGCAGAAGGCTTCTTTGTTGCAAGTACAGCTCGTGAATTTCCTATTTACCAATTGCCAATCTCCGTCTCATAGATTAGTATAAAAACGCAAGCTCGGAATAAATCCGGTCTAAACACAATATACAGGTTAGAGGTCGTCAGATGAATGTACTTTTACTTGGCAGCGGAGGACGCGAACATGCTATTGCGTGGAAGTTAGCTCAATCTGAAAACCTGAGCAAGCTCTACATCGCGCCCGGCAATGCCGGAACAGCTCAGTGTGGAGAAAATATCCCTATTGTATCTACCGACACCGATAAATTAGTGGCCTTTGCGCGTCAGTACGATATAGGCTTGGTGGTTGTCGGCCCGGAAGACCCGCTTGCAGCAGGCCTTGTCGATGCTATGGAAGAGGCGGGTATAAAATCATTCGGTCCGAGTGCCGGAGCCGCGCAGCTCGAAGCCGACAAAGCGTTCGCCAAGCAGTTGATGCGCTCAAGCGCAGTCTCGACTGCCGAGGGTAGAATCTTTGGCAGATTCGGTGACGCTAAAAGATATATAGCAAGCAGAGACGAAGCGGTGGTAATTAAAGCGACGGGTCTTGCACAAGGTAAAGGAGTTATTGTCTGCGACGACCCTGCTGACGGCATCCTGGCTGCGGAGAAGATAATGTGCGATAAGATATTCGGTTCCGCAGGAGATAAAATCATCGTTGAAGAAATGCTGCTGGGCGAGGAAGCCTCGATATTAGCTTTTGTAGATGGTCGTAATATTTACGTTATGGAATCATCGCAGGACCATAAGCCGATCGGCGATGGTGACACGGGGCCCAACACTGGCGGAATGGGTGCTTACAGCCCTGCCCCGATTATTACCGAGACGCTTATGGATAGAATTACACGTGAGATTCTCGTGCCGGTAGTGAATGGTATGAATCGCAACGGTACGCTATACAAAGGTGTGCTCTACGCAGGTCTTATGATTACCAGCGCCGGGCCGAGAGTTTTGGAATTTAACGTTCGGTTCGGCGACCCGGAGACACAGCCGATTCTAATACGGCTGAAAAGCGATCTGCTGGAGGTGCTTCTGGCAGTATGCGACGGCAGATTGAATGATGTCACCCTGGAGTGGGACCGCAGGCCGGCAGTTTGCGTCGTCATGGCTTCGGGTGGCTATCCGGGCGCTTATCAGAAGGGCAAGAAAATAACCGGCCTGCATGAGGCTGAAAAGCTCAAAGATGTAGTCGTATTTCACGCAGGTACTAAAAATCAGGATGGTAACATTGTTACAAACGGCGGTAGAGTGTTGGGCGTGACCGCTCTGGGAGAGACAATCGCA
Organism: uncultured Pirellulales bacterium; assembly: GCA_964631175.1. GTDB lineage: Bacteria > Planctomycetota > Phycisphaerae > Sedimentisphaerales > Anaerobacaceae > CAZVWH01. The sequence goes on from CAZVWH010000048.1 coordinate 2,065, forward strand.
GATGCCAAGGCCAAAGCATACGAAGCGGTAGAAAGGATAAAATTCGACGGGGCCTACTGGCGTCGAGATATTGCGGACAAAGCAATAAAAAAATGATTATTCATTGCTCAGTATTGTGCTGTGAAACTAAAACACTATATATTTTCTATGAGCAGCAAAACACTAACTTTAAATTTCAAGAATAACAAATCCAGAATCAAAGGCAGAATTCTTATTGGCTTGCTTATTGTAGCTCTGGTTTTAGCTGCTGTTTCGGCAGTTGTCTTGATTTGGGTATGGCGTGCCTTGCCACATATCGCCATAATAGAGATCAGCGAACTAACGAACAGCAGTATAGAAGCCAAATCGATAGATTTCAAATCCAATGGCTCTGTTTTGATCAAAGAGCTCGTGATAAGCCCTAAGCAAGAACAAAAATACGACGATGCCCTGCTTAAAGCAAAAACAGTATATGCTCGCTTTAGTATAGGCAGCTTGTTGTTATTGGGGCCACGACTGAAAGAAATACGTATTAATGACTTTGTTTTTGATGCTCAATACGATTTGGACACAGACCGGTGGAATTTAGAGGCATTTAAATTCAACGCGCCTAAAAATGGTGCCGGCAAAATGCCTCTTATTGTCCTTGACGGAGGAACGCTGCAATACAGCAGGATATCAAAAGGCCAGGCCACAGTTCTCACGGCAGTGCCCATTGATATGAGATTCAGACCTGCTGAAGAAATGTTAGGCGGTTACAGCTTTGATATAACAACGGCTGAAAAGGCCGATGTCGGCTCGCTTCTGCGAAGCGCCTCGCCGGAGCAAGTTTCGCCGAAGGGGGGCAGGAGCAAATTGTCAGGATTATGGCTGCCCGGCAGGATTACAGTTACAGGGGGGATTTCACTCCGCCATGGGCGGAGTATCCCTGCACTTGAGAACGCCTGGGTGATAGACGCGCTGGATGCAGCATTAAATTACGACCAAAAAAATAATTTTTTGCTGAAGCTTAAAATAAAAGATCTGTTTTATCCCCAAGAGTTCGCCGGTGACATATTTGCCTTTGGTAAGCCGGCGTCCGCTTTTGGCGGATCTGTTCTGTTTACTGCTCTGCAAAGTTTTTTTAGCCGATTCAACCCTGCTGGAAATATTGATTTAGATATAGAAGTTTCAAGTAATCTTGGACAGTTGAGCGAAAGCACGATCAACGGCGAAGTTTATTGTAAGGATGTTAACATCTGCGACCGCACGTTCCCCTACACAGTAGAGCAGATGACAGGTCAAGTGGAGTTCACCGAAAACAGCGTGGTTCTGAATAATCTTTCCGGTAGGCACGGTGACGTCAACGTAACATTCACCGGCTGGATAAAAGATTTTGGGCCTAATCAGCAATATCATATCCAGATTGCAAGTGACAATATGGCTCTGGATGACGATCTGTATAACGCATTAAGCGCAAAACAAAAAGATTTTTGGACAGCTTTTTCTCCGAGCGGCCTGGCGGCAATAGATTATCGTTTAAGACAATCCGGCAGTTCTGCCGAACAAACAGTTAAGGAAAAAACGCTTGAGGTTGAGCTGCGCGGCGCCGAAGCTGTTTATTGGAAATTTCCTTACCCACTAAAAAATCTTACCGGCGAGCTCTTATTCGGCCGTGATGATATAATTGCTTCCAATGTTGTTTCGGAAGTAGACGGAGGCAAGATAACCTTTAATGGCAAAGTTGCCGAACGCAACACCGACCGACCTATTTATTATCTGTCAATCAAGGCTAATGATATACCGTTTAAACCGAAGCTTGCAAGGACATTACTGACTAATCAAAACGACCTTTATAACCAATTTGATATAACAGGCCTGGTTGATGTGGACGCTAAGGTTTTTACGCCCACGGAAGATACCAGTCCGACAAGCTTCCACGCCGATCTAACTCTAAAAGAAGGCGTCCTGAAAGCAAATAAGTCGGGGCTGACTATCTCTGATGTATCGGCAAAACTTAATCTAACACCTGCTTCGACAAGTATTAGAAGCTTCACCGGTCGCTATGGTCAAAGCCCGGTCTCACTGACCGGCGGAATCTGGCTGGGTTCCCGCCAAGCAAGGTCCCTCACAGATAAACAGCAACTCCTACAATATCACTTGGTGCTGGATGCGAAACAGGTTCAATTGAGCGATGAATTAATCGGTGTGTTACCTGAGCCGATGGAAAAAATTGTTTCCCAAATGCAGCCGGCCGGCAAAGTAAATATTAGTGCTAATCTACAAAAAAATAGCGGCGACGACAAAGCCAACTACAGCATATCGGTCGAGTGTTCGGGCAACAGTGTCAATTATGAGCGATTTATCTATCCTCTAAAGGATGTCACCGGCAAGTTAAAAATAACAAACAACAAGGTAATGCTTAACGACATTACTGCAACACCGGACTTAGACGAGCTCAGTCGAGCCGCTAATGTCGCCCAGAAAGCAAAAGACAGCTCAATAAGATTAAATGGCCAAATTGTCTTGGCTGATAATGTTTTCAACGAGGGCGTATTTCAACTTTCAGCAAAGGACATCTCATTCAGTGAACATTTAGCGAGTGCTTTGCCCTCGCTCTTGTCTTCGCCTGCCCCTGCATCTCCCGACGCAAGGCGGGGCAGCAGGACAAGAAGACGCGGGGGCGCCTTTTACCGGGCATTGTCGCCGAGAGGACGATTTGATCTGGATTTAGTAAACATAAAAATATACAAAGACGATGATGGCCAAAAATACATTGATTTCACCGCTTCTGCCGAATTAAAGGATTGCAATTTCAATATAACCGGCACACAAGCCGAGTTAGATGCAGTCATAAAAACAAAAGGCTTGTATAAAACCGGCATCGGCCTGTCCGACGGACAGGTTAGGATTCTTGCGGATAATTTAAAGATCAAAGGTAAATCTATAACAAACCTGAAATCGGAGCTAAATTACAACCCGCATCTTCGGAACTGGTTAGCCAAAAATCTGACCGCAGACTTTTACGACGGCAGATTAACAGGTAAATTGGAAATCAAGCCGGCAGGAGGGACTTTAGAATATTTATTACAAGCAGCTTTTGACGATGTTGACTTGAAACAATTTCTTTTAGGTGAAGAAGCAGCGGACCCTGCAAAAACCAGCGATACCAGCGGAACAATGAGCGGATCATTGAACATTGACGCACAGATTAGTGACAATTCTTCACGGCTCGGTAGATGCAGATTGGCTATAAAGAATATGCAGGTGGGCAAGCTCTCGCCGTTAGCGAAGCTGTTATATGTTATGAGACTGACGGAGCCGAAGGACTTTGCCTTCGAGCGTATGATTGTCGATTCGTATATCAGATCTGATAACCTTCTTTTTGATGTGTTTGATTTGTCAGGTGAAACGGTAGCTTTTCACGGCTCAGGCTCAATGAGCCTGAAAAATGCGAATATCAATCTGAACCTTACCGCCCGAGGTCGACGACTGGTCGGTAATGAGCCTACGTTTTTAGGATCTCTTACTGAAAGTCTCGGCAAGGCTGTTGTGCGAATAGAGGTAACTGGTAATGTCCAGGACCCAAAGGTGGAAATCAAAACTCTGCCGGTCGTTAAGGATTCATTGAAAATCCTCGGCACACCCCGTTAAAAAATGGCATTTGTGCGCTCTCATGCAACCGTATGCAGCCACGGGTAGTGAAGCGTGATAATAATTGAATTGCACTAACTGGTTGAGGAATATTGTAAATGAGCTTAGCAGAAGAGAAGAATCTGGTGGGATGTTTCGGCCTGTATTGCGGCTTGTGCCCCATGTATCAATCGATAGCGAAAAGCGGATTTCCCGGCTGTAAAATACTTTCTTTAACCATTTCCTGTAAGCTATACAATTGCTGTGTGAAGAGGAAAGGCTTTGATACGTGCGCAGAATGCGAGGATTTTCCGTGTGAAAAATATGACGAATTTTTCGATTGGGACAGCTTTATTAGCCATAAAGTCTGCCAGCCAAACATTCAACAGATTTAAAAGGCCGGTTTGAAAATATGGTTAGCCGAGCAAATTAAAAAGCGAGCAATGCTTGAGAATCTGCTCGCTTACTGGAATGAAGGAAGGTCGTGTAGCTTCTACTGCATCGCGACAGCCTTGATACCAACCGATTTAATTAAAGAAGCTGTAAACAGAGCTGAAGAAATGGCGGTCAGTGACAAGGTAGGTAACGACATAAAAGTCAAGGCGAAAATTCTACGGTCACTCATCCAAGATTTGGCATCAAAGTCTAATATCGATTTGAAATTGGGAAGAAAACCGAAGAAAGAAGGTAGAAAAAGATGAATATAAAAGGATTTATTATCAGTGTATTAATCGTCTCAGCGGTTTTCTTTATTTCCCCCATTATAGTTTACGACTTATTTATGAGATTCCTTGGGTTAGAGCCGCCAGCCGGCTTTGGGCCGGTGGATTTGTTGATTATGACTCCGACGATGATTTTGGGAGCATTTGTTTTTGTTCTAATATTCTCTCTGGCTAAAGGTTCAAGAATTGGACAAAATGGATTGTTGTACGGCTTTTTGTGGTTTCTTGGATTTAGTGTTGTTAGTGAGGTTGGATTTTGGATTGCACTAAAGTACAGTCCCGTTATGATGATAGCAGGGATAACTTCTGGGCTGTGTTACCTAATAAACGGCGTTATTATTCAAAAGTTAAGCAAAGAGAAAGGAACTATGTAACCAAATTTGAGGATTATATTTTCCTTACGGCGAGGGTGTAGATTGGTCTTTGGTTTTTGACGTATTTCCTCTCGTAGTTTGTGCCGGTTAGTTCACCGTTACCTGCACCAGCAGCAGGGAGAAATTCAATCCGCTCAAGCCTGCCCTGCCTGTCCTGAGCGTAGCCGAAGGATTGATCGCTTCTCTCGACTATTAGATTCTGTATCCATTCAAAATATTCAGCGTGGTCGGTAGCGATTCTTAAAGTGCCTCCGGTCTTTAAGCAGCGAACAAGATGCTCAAGATTGGCATGGCAGAAAAAGCGTCTTTTATGGTGACGTCTCTTCGGCCATGGATCTGGGAAGTAGATATGGAAACAGTCCACGGAATTAGCCGGCACAAAATCAGCTAAAAACAGGGCTGCATCCGTGCGAACTATCCTCACATTAGTTAGGTTCCATCTGCCAATGCGGTCAACGGCGTAACGATAATATTTGTTGGCCCGCTCAATACCCAGAAAATTCATATGCGAATGGGTCCTTGCCTGACTTAGCAGGAAGGTAGCTTTGCCGGTGCCAATCTCTATATGCAGGGGAGCTGAACGTCCGAAAACCTGGATAAAGTCAATTTCACCATCCAAATTTTCCAGCTTTAACGCCACCGAAGGATAGTCTTTCAATTTTCGAGCCATCAGTCAAATCCTATACGTAAAGTAGGTGATAGTAATAACATCAGTTCAGTGTTTGCTATTTTACACAAGAAGGGCTGTTTGGGTAAGAATTAAAAAGTTAATTATCGAAATCGTTGCGCTTAAAGTTGGTGCGGACACTATTCGATAGGAGGGTGTGAACTCCTTTTCAGTCATAGCGTATCAATTATAGGACTTGTGTAGAAGTAATTGATAGAAGGATCTGAAAAATGATTCTGCAGTTAGTTAAAACACGGCGCAGACAAGTTCTGATAGATGTTAATACACAGCGAGACTTCCTGTTAGCCGGTGGCAAAGCGTGTATAAGAAACCACAGAAGGGTCCTGGTGCATATCCGAAGAGTAATGGCGTGGGCGAGAAGTAGAAATATCCCCATAATCTCGACCTGTGACGTTCACCCTAATAATAACAACAACGAAGCACATAGTCACTGTGTTGACGGCACAGAGGGACAAAGAAAGATCCATTACACACTGTTAAAAAATAGGACGACATTTGCAGCGGATGGTAATACTGATTTGCCAAGAGATATGCTGCGCCGGTACAAACAGATTATCTTACAGAAGCGTTGCGTAGATCCGTTTGATGAACCTCGAATTGACAGACTGCTGAGCGAAGTGCGCGCCAGTGAGTTTGTCATTATAGGTGCATGTGCGGAGGATGCCGTTAAGGCGACGGCGCTTGGTCTGCTTCAGCGAGGCAAGAAAGTGACCGTTGTGGTCGATGCGGTAGGCACGCATGATAAAAAAAATGCGCAGATGTCACTTCGTAAGATGGAGGCAAAAGGAGCGAAATTAATTGAGACAAAGACTCTTGCCGGCTCAACCCATCTACGGCTGGTAGGAGTATGTGATTGCGAGAGTTGCAGAGGACGATCGAGGAAAAACTCAATGAACGCGCCGGAAGAGAATTAGCTCAACGCTGTGGTATGACCGATTTTACAACTTGTCTTTATTTGATCACGCTTAGAATTTTTCCGTTTCTTACCAACATTTATATTTTTCCAACCTTAAAAATTTGTAAGCGTTTACTGAACGTGCTATTCGCAGTGGACAGGTTTTAATAGATCAGGCGGAGTTAAAAAATGCTGTCAGCCGTCTTTTGAAACCTAAATATGAGAACAAGAGTTAAATGTAACCTGTGGTAAACCGCTGACTAAATATTTCAGAAGCGAACTTAAATCCTTTGGGATTCCAAGATTTTCCTGCCGCCAGCAGAGAAAAGTTCGTTAGCAATTTGTTCAGCCACGTCGTTGGCCTCTTTAGCTGTGCCGGTGGCCTCTCGCTTAATAAAATTTCTACCTTCCAAATCCGATATAAATGCGTAAATCTTTATTGTCTCACCCACGATCTCTGCGAAAGCTCCTACCGGTGCGTGACAGCCGCATTGCAGAGTAGTAAGAACATGCCTCTCGGCAAAAGCAGCCGTCTGAGCTACTTTATCATCTATCGTAGAGATAAGCTCGGTTGTCGTGATATCATCACTTCTTGTCTGAACAGCCAGCGCGCCCTGAGCCGGGGCTGGAATAAACTGCCTCGGATCGAAACAAAACGATATTTTATTGGCTAAGCCGAGCCTTTCTACGCCGGCCCGAGCCAAAAGAATCGCATCGAACCCGCCTTCATCGAGCTTTCTTATTCGCGTCGTGACATTGCCGCGAATCGGCGTCGGCTGAAGGTCGGCTCGTAAGCACCTTAATTGAGCAATCCGGCGTAAACTGGAAGTACCTATTTTCGCTGAAGGCCGAAGCTGCTCTATGGAAGCAACCAGCTCAGCAGCAATCAGACAATCCTCTGCAAACTGCCTGTCACAGACCGCTGCGATGGTAAGTCCCTCACGCTGGCGGGTCGGCAAATCCTTAAAGCTGTGAACCGCAAGGTCGGCCTGGCCGGAAAGCAAAGCGTCCTCCACCTGCGAGGTAAAAAAGCCGGTCTCCTTGATACCCCATAAAACTGTCCGCCTGTCCTGGTCACCTTTGGTAGTTACCTTTTTGATCTCGATTTGCAGATCCGGATAAATTTTCTTCAGCGCGCCGATTACAATCTCAGTTTGAGCAATAGCGAGCTTTCCACCACGGGTTGCGACAGTGAGAATCTTCCCCATTAGTCGCCTTTATCCTGCGAAAGGAACATTTTATTTATCAGGTCAACAGCTTGCAGCTGCTCGGTGGTTAGTTCTTCATCTCCGCCGTTCCCGTCCTGAGCCGGGTCGAAGGATTTCATGAAACTGATTGGGTCATGCAATACCTTCTTGACCAGCGATTCGGCAAAAGCCTTCAGCTTTTCGTTATTGTCCTCACCGAAATCCTTCGCATAACGCTGGGCTTCGCTATGAGCCAAATTAACACCTTTTTGCATAAGTTGTGTAATAGCCGGCACCACATTCAGTGAGTCGTACCACTTCATAAATTTATCGGTAAATTCCGCCACAATTGCCTGAGCCTTTGGAATTTCACTGCTGCGTTTTTCTATATTGCCGGTTATCTGCTCATTTAAATCGTCAATGTTGTACAGCGTAACACATTCAAGTCGGCCTACAGTCGGCTCTATGTCCCTCGGCACAGCAATATCTATTATCAGAAGAGGTTTATCCCTGTGAGCTAATACTTTCTTAACTGCGTCGTATGTCACTACCGGCTCAACAGCAGCGGTCGAGCTAATCAACAAATCAGCTTCATCTAACCTTTGGATTATTTCATCCAGTCCGATTACTTGACTGTTTTTGAGGCGTTTTTGCATAGCTTTTGCTTTTTGCTTATCACGGTTTGCTATGACCAAGTCCGCCGGTTTTGATTTGAGCAGGTATCTCGCCACCAACTCGGCGTTTTCACCGGCGCCTATTACCATTGCAATGCTGGCCGATGTATCGATTTTTCGCTTAGCTAATTCCACCGCGGCCAAGCCTATCGAAACGGCTCCGCAGTTAATGTGAGTGTCAGTGCGAACCGCCTTTCCCACTCGAAAGGCGTGGTGAAAAAGCCGGTGAAATATCAATTTGCTCGTTTTGCAATCGGTCGATTCTTTATAAGCGGATTTTACCTGAGCCAAAATCTGATTCTCGCCAATCATCTGCGAGTCAAGACCGGCAGCCACCTTAAAAAGATGTCGGACCATGTCCCTGCCTGTGCTTTGAGCAAGATATTTTCTCCATACATCGACGGCTTCGGGTTGAACATGACCAATAAGCTGCGTTAAGAATCGGCTGTAATCAAAATCTTTTTTTGCGTAAAGATAAAACTCAAGCCGATTGCAGGTCTGAAGAATCACAGCTTCGCTAACAGCCTGCTCAGCGTGCATTTGTTTGAGCATGAAACGCTTCTGCTCAGAAGTAAAGGCAACCTTCTCACGCACCTCAACAGGGCAATTATGATAAGTTATATTGTTTAGTATAAGTTTCATCGGCGCTGCTTTTATCTTTATCGCTCCATGTTCTATAGTGTAATCAAGGTGATTGCAGCTATCAAGGCCAAACTGCTTACAATTGATGCTTAACGAATATTCTTGCAAAGGGATTATTTTCTGCCATAATCTCTGGTAAGAATCTACTTTGTGAGAAAAACCAGCGTCATTTCGACCGAAGCGTCCCTAAGGGACGCGAAGCAGAGAAATCTATTCAAGAACGGATTTCTCGTCTCGCCTCCGGCTCGCTCGAAATGACATTCTGAGCTCTTTTTACAAATCATTAAGAATGCTGACTGACGGTTGGTCCTCCGATAGTCGTAAAAGGGACGCCGATGAACAAGTTTAAACAGGCTGTGTTATGGATTGGCCTGACGCTGATAGTCTCATTGATTTTCCTGTCTATCTATGGGGCATTTATCGGTGCCCAGCGAGCAAAGGATTTCTTTAACTCCTTGCCGCTGGCTATTTATTGGATAGGTTTAACACTTCTTCTGATGGTCGGCATTTTTGTATTTCGCCGACTAATTCATGTCCCTGGGCTTTTGTTCATTCACGCCGGCTGCGTTCTTATTCTGGCAGGGTCTTTATGGGGCTCACAAGCTGGTCTTAAGCTGCAAAAAAAACTCATCGAAATCGACAAAATACCGGCTGGCCAAATGGCAATCTTTGAAGGAGCCAGCGAAAACAGAGTCGTACTGGAAAACAGCGACCAGGTTAAGGAATTGCCTTTCCATGTGAGGCTGAAGGACTTCCGCTTAGATTACTACCAGCCAGAGTTTCTGCAAGTCCAAACCGAACAAGGCAAAATCTGGAAATTCCCTGTACAAATCAATACCGAATTTTCTTTGGGTGACAAGCTCGGCACGTTGAAAGTTATAAGGAAGTTCGAGAACCTCAGGCTTAAAACCGAACAAGGCAAATATGTCCCTTATGACGATCCACAGCCCGGTTATAATGCGGCCCTTGAGGTCGAGATTAAATCGCCGGACGGCCAAGTCACCACCAGATATGCCTTTGAGCGTTTCCCCGGCCACATCCACCCGGATGATAAATTCTTACTAAGCTACCAAAGAGTTATCAGAGAATACATAAGTGAGCTACAGATAATCCGAGATAACCAGGTCACTGCCGAAAAAAAAATCGAGGTAAACCATCCTCTTCACTTCGGCGGCTACCATTTTTATCAGCATTCGTATGACGACAGGGCAGGCCAATATACTATTCTTATGGTCGTTTCCGATACGGGCGTAACCCTCGTCTATGCCGGATACCTGATGCTCTGTATCGGCGTTTTCTGGCATTTCTGGCTGAAACATATATTCGCAGCAATAACAAGAAAAAGTAAATAGATGGAGATTAAATACACAATTCAGGGCTTATTGATTTATATTGCCATTGCAGCATACCTGCTGGCGTTTGTAACTAGCATGCTCGCGTTCATAATTAGGTTGTTCGCAACGAGCTTGCTGTTTCGAAGAATTGGACGCATTTTGTACCTGTTCAGGCGGGTCTTGTACTTGTTTGGGCGGGTCTTGTACATGTTCGGCTTTGCGTTCGCCGTTTTTGCTTATGGCTATCGCTGGTATGATGTTCGCCATGTCCCTTTGCAGAACCTGTTTGAGGTATTTTTGTGCTTGGGTATGATTTGTTATCCGGTTTCGTGGTTCTGCCGGCGTGTTCTCCACGTAGGAGGCCGATGCAGTGACATGCTTATCGGCGCCATCGTGCTTTTTCCAGCCGGCTTTATCTTTAATGCTCAGCCGCAACGGCTGCCGCCGGCCCTTCAAAGCTGGCTCTTTGTGCCGCATGTGGCTGTATATGCGCTATCATACATTTTTATGGTAAAAGCCGCTGTCCAAGCGGCTTTAGAGCTCGCCGGTAGAACACCCAGCCACGATGAAAAGCTGCTGCTGCCGGAGCAGGCAACCTACCGGATGATTTGTGTTGGTTTTCCGTTGCTGACGCTCGGCCTTATCCTCGGCAGTTGGTGGGGAAAACTCGCATGGGGTGACTTATGGGGATGGGACCCCAAAGAGCTGTGGTCACTCGCTTCCTGGCTGGTTTATGTCGGATATTTTCACTTCCGTTATATGTTTGGCAAAAAGCACCTGCGCATAAACAGCATTTGGGCTATTGTGGGTGTGTTAGTCATTGTGATAACTCTACTCTGGGTGAACCTCTCGCGCTTATTCGCCGGCCTGCACAGCTATGCGACATGAAACCAAATCCCCCCGAATAAATCGCGGGGCTGAATATCTTGCGTCGCAGTGCCACCCACAAAATAACCCCCAGGATAAACCTGGGGGCTAAGCGACTTATAGTTGCCGCATGAACTCAACCAAGTCCTTTTTCTCCTGTTCATTTAGCCTGGTTCCAATCACCAAATTGAAGAACTCAACGGTATCTTCCAAAGTAAGCAGCCGTCCGTCATGTAGATATGGGGGCGATTCCTTTATCCCTCTAAGTGGAAAATTTTTGATCGGCCCATCCGCAGAGGCGTATCTTCCGTTTATCATCCGGGGTTTGTAAAACCGCTCGGCCTTTAGATTGTGCATCAGATTATCGGTATAGTATGGTGGTACGTGGCAGACACTGCATTTGCCTTTGCCAAAGAATACTTCTTGCCCGCGTAGCTCCGCCTTGGTGGCTTTTTGCGGGTCGAGCTTGCCGAATACATCTAATTTCGGAGCCGGCGGGAAATCCAGGATTGCCTGAAATTCAGCCATAAAGTGGACTTGGCTTGCCCGATCGAGGATGTTTACGCCTTTTTTGGTAGCGATAACCGGGTCTCCGTCAAAATAAGCTGCTCGCTGTTCAAACTCGGTAAAGTCTTCCACACTTTTAAGGGCTCGTTGTGAGCCGAACAATCGCTGGATGTTTACGCCCCGCAACGGCGGAGTGTCGAGTCGGTGGCGGAATTCCTGCGGCCTAATGTCACCGACCAAATGTGTCGGAGCCGCTGTATGGCCGTTGGAGTGACAGTCGAAGCAGGTTACCCCTCTGCTGGGCTTTTCGCTGCGGCGGTCCTCGGTTTGATTGAACTGCTGCTGTGGAAATGGCGTGACTAACAGACGCAGACCTTCAAGCTGTTTTGGATTAAGTATGCCGTTGAAAAGCTCGTAGTAATTATTTATAGTCACTACTTGTCCCTGCGAGACGTCGCCGAGGTCCGGACGCGTAGTCAGATAAATAGCTGCCGGAAACTCCGGAAGAAAATGGTCAGGCAGGTCAAAATCAAGGTCGAAGCGAGTCAAGTCCCGTCCCTCTTGCTTGTTTATTTCATCTATCAGAAATTGCGGAAAAACCATACCACCTTCACGGTGATTCGGATGAGGTAACGGCAAAAAACCTTTTGGAAAAAGGTCTTTTTCGCGAATCATCTCCAGCGTAATTTCACAAAGCTGCTGCCAGGTTATCCCATCGGGCAGTTTCACACGAACCCCTTGCTGAATGGGTTTTCCACGAGACATGGTGACACCTTCAGCCGGCCTGTTGGATAAGTCATACCTTTCGTGGAGCAGGTCCATCTGGCGTTTCATAATTTCGGGCTTGGCAGCCTTCATCTTGGCCATGACGGATTCAAAATCTTCGGTGATCACTACAGGAGAATAGCTGGAAGATCTTGGGCTGATGCCTTTTGCATAACTAAAAGCGAGAGCAACAACTACGACGCATGAAAAGACAGCCGATATGGATATACGTTTTCTTGCGGATTTCATTTTTGATTCCTTTCAATGATGTATGTTCCCTCTAAATCTCTGAACTTGAAAACAACAATAAATTTGCCTTATGCAAGAGGTTTGTCAAGCACATTTTAAGGAAAATAGTTTTAATTCCAAACCAAGCGCTGTAAGTATTAGTAATAGGAAGATTTAAGATTGAGATTTTTCGACCTCCGTTTTGCAATTCTTCTCAAAACGGAGGCTTTGATGTTAGATTAATGGTGTGCTTTGGCGTTTATTAATGCCGCCAGAAGGACATGTCTTAATCTGTCAACACTGAGGCTGTTGAGATAATCCTCGGTGAAGTCCAGCTTAAAACGACCTCTGAAATTTTTGATTCGTCTTTTAAGCTCATTTCTGCCTAATGCGGTGATTGAAGTTGATGTTTGTTCAAAATATTCTACCGAAGCCATCGTTCCCACCTTTACAGACTTGTCGTTTCAAGTTAGCTTCGCTTTCAGCACGCAATTAGTATCGGCTTTGGCGCAAATGCACTTTTGTAAGAAATTCTGTATTGCAACAAACGTGCTAAGATTGGCTAATTATGAGCTAAATTTTTTTTGTCATTTTGCCGCTGGTCTGATAATGTTTGGTTATGAAGACAGAGAAGCTGCAATTTGAATTGCCGGCTGAGTTGATTGCACAGCAGCCCTGCCTTGTTCGCAGTAACGCCCGGCTGCTGGTTGTTAATCGCCGAAGTAACGAGTTCATCGACAGCCGGTTTAACAAGATCGGCGATTTTTTAAGGCCAGGCGATTGTCTTGTGCTCAATGATACAAAAGTTTTACCAGCCAGGTTTTTCGCTCGACGTGTAAGCGGAGCCAAGCTGGAAGGCTTGTTTCTGACTGAATACACACCTGGCACCTGGGAAGTAATGCTAAAAGCGGCTCGAAAAATCAAGCCCGGCGAACTTATTTATATAAAAGACAAGTCAAAGGCCGATTTTTGCACAGCGGAAGTGCTCGAAAAAAAGCAAGACGGTACATGTCGACTAAAGCTGGGTGCGTCAGGGGACCACGAGGCCATTTTAGATGAGATAGGCTTTCCACCACTACCGCCGTATATCAAACGAGACGACGACCTTGAGACTGCCTCAGCAGATAGACTACGTTATCAAACAATATATGCTCGCACAGCCGGTGCTATCGCAGCTCCGACAGCGGGGCTACATTTTACAGAACAGCTTATCGAGCGATTAAAACAGGCTGGCATTTGCTTTGCATATCTAACCCTACATACAGGAGCAGCCACGTTCAAGCCGATAAATACAGACAATCTTGAAGACCATCAGATGCAATCGGAACTATTCAGCATCGATGAGCAAACCGCTCGAATAATAAACTCCACGAAAGATAAAGGTGGTCGAGTAATTGCTGTTGGAACAACTTCAACGCGTGCTCTTGAAACCGCAGCTATCGGTTCACATGTCGAAGCAACCAAAGGTATAACGAAGCTGTTCATACAGCCCGGCTGCGAATTTAAGATAGTTGATGCGATGGTTACGAATTTTCATCTGCCGAAATCTACTTTGCTTGCTCTGGTAGCAGCCTTTGCGGGGCTGGAACAAATAATTGCCGCTTACAAACACGCAATTGAAAAACGCTATCGCTTTTTTTCTTACGGTGATGCAATGCTGATATTATGATTTGAAAAATTCTCAAAAAACTTCTGCAGGAGCGGTAAATAAATTTTAGACAAAATATTAAAAAAAAAGAAAACTTTTTATTGCAGATAGGAGTAAATCCTATATAGTATTGAATACTATTTAGTAAAATAAACATTAAATTTGACCTATTTTACAAAGAAGGAAATGAATCGGCGTGAAGGAAAGTGAGCTAGATAAAAAAATGGATGCTTTTCAGGCGAAGTGCCGCCAGGCGGGACTGAAGGTAACGCCACAGCGGATGGCGGTCTATAAGGTGCTGCTTGAGACAAAAGAACATCCTTCGGCGGAAATGCTTTTTAAGAAGGTAAGAAAGGTCTTTCCAAGTATATCGCTTGATACGGTGAACAGGACACTAAATACTTTGAGCGAAATTGGCGTTGCGTTTATCGTTGAGGGTTCTGGTGATGCCAAGCGATTTGACGGTAATTTAGACAACCATCAGCATTTTAAGTGTGTGAAGTGCAAAAGAGTTATTGATTTTTACCACAAATCGTTTGACAATATTAAGGTTCCAAAAAGCATTGGTGGGAAATTTACCATACTTAGAAAAGCGATATATTTAGAGGGTATTTGTGATTTATGCAGGAAAAAAATTGTTTAGCGTTCACGGGAAAACCGCATTTTTGTCATTGCGAGCGAAGCGAAGCAATCTAAAATCGTACGTTTTTGAGATTGCTTCGGCCTAAAGGCCTCGCAATGACACAAAAACGCCTTATTTTCTGTGTGAACGGTTACAAAAATTGTTTAGCGGAAAGGAGCTTATAAATGAGCATAAAGGGAACGCAGACCGAAAAGAATTTATTAGCCGCGTTCGCCGGTGAATCTCAGGCGAGAAACCGTTACACTTATTTTGCCAGCCAAGCTCGAAAAGAGGGTTATGAGCAGATTGCAGCTATCTTCGAGGAAACAGCCAATCAGGAAAAAGAGCACGCCAAGCGAGAGTTTAAGTTTCTTGAAGGCGGCGATGTAGAAATAACGGCGGCCTATCCGGCTGGAGTAATTGGCAATACCCTTGAGAACTTAAAAGCAGCAGCGGCAGGAGAGCATTACGAGAATACCGAGATGTATCCGAACTTTGCTGAGACAGCAGACGAAGAAGGATTTGCCGAGATTGCTAGGGTTTTTAGAAAAATAGCAGTTGCAGAGAAACGCCACGAACAAAGGTATCTTGCGTTGGTAAAGAATATAAACGAAGGCTTAGTATTCAAACGCAAAAAACCGGTAAGATGGGTTTGCAGAAATTGCGGCTATGTGCACGAAGGGCTTGAGCCGCCGAAGGAATGTCCGTCCTGTGCCCATCCGCAAAGTTACTTTGAGATAGAGGCGGTGAACTACTGAAATTCCAACGTAAAACATGGGGAAAACCCCCCAATGAATTGGAGGGCTAAACATTTTCGTAAATTTTATTTAGCCCCCAGTTTCACTGGGGGTTGATTTTCATTTGGTTCAACGTCCAGGAGAACGCCATGGAAGAACAAAAACGAACAGTGACAATGAAAGGCAAACTTCTGACTTTGATAGGCAACGAAGTAAAAGTTGGTCAGCCGGCACCGGATTTTGAGGTAATTGCCAACGATATGTCGCCGGTTGAGCTGTCGACCTTTGACGGCAAATTGCGTATCATCTGTTCGGTGCCGTCACTTGATACATCGGTATGTGATACGGAAACCCGCAGATTCAACGAGGAGGCTGAGCGTCTCGGTGATGAAGCAGTAGTGCTGACAATCAGTATGGATTTACCTTTTGCGCAGAAAAGATGGTGTGGTGCTGCGGGGATTAAAAACGTGCAAACTCTTTCGGACTATCGCGATGCGTCGTTTGGTAACGCCTACGGCGTGCTAATAAAGGAGCTGCGGCTACTGGCAAGAGCGGTTTTTATCGTTGACAGAAAGGGCACCGTCAGATATGTGCAAATTGTGGATGAGCTGAACAACGAGCCGGACTACGACGCTGCGCTTGAAGCAGTCGGAAAACTGTTATAAAAGCAGCAGGATTTAATCTGACAATTAGCTGTGGTTAAAGTGTAGGTTTTATGACAAGTACTATGAGGATTTGTCATTGCGAGCTCGATTTATCGGAGCGCGGCAATCTCGTTCTTGTGAGTGATTGAGATTGCTTCGGTCGTCCCGATTTATCAGGACTCCCTCGCAATGACATCCATAACCTGAACTATTACAGAGCACTAGGTTTTGGGGTCTTTTACAATGAGGCAGATAAAACCTAATATATATGCGGTAGGCGCAGTTGACCGGGACAGGCGTCTATTTGATGAGCTGATTCCGCTGCCCGATGGGACAAGCTACAACGCATATCTTATAAAAGGCAGCGAAAAAACTGCGCTGCTTGATGCGGTTTTGGATAAGCTCGCTGAGGTTATTTTAGCAAAACACCGTGAGCTTGGAATTATCAAGTAACGAAGGGAAATAAACTCTGAAATTGTGAAAGGATTATATTATGGCTAAGAGATTGGAAGTATATAAGTGCTCGATCTGTGGCAATATTGTAGAGGTCCTACACGGCGGAGCCGGTGAGCTTGTTTGCTGCGGACAGCCGATGGAGAATCTGGTTGCTAAGACAGCAGATGAGGGCAAGGAAAAGCATGTGCCTGTAATTGAGAAGCTCGATGGCGGCATTAAAGTGAAAATCGGCAACATCCCACATCCGATGGAAGAAAAACACCACATCGAGTGGATAGAGGTTATCGCCGACGGCAAGGCATACAGGCAGTTTCTTAATCCCGGCGATACGCCTGAAGCGGTCTTTAATATTTCAGCAAATAGAATAACCGCGCGGGAGCACTGTAACGTCCATGGACTATGGGAGGCAAACTGGTAATTGGTAACTGGTAATTGAATTAATCAATTACAATTTAACCATTTAACCAATCACCAGTGAAAGGAGTCTGATAATGGGAGTCACTTTAAATGCAGATGAAATCTTTGAAGTAGCTGAGCAAATCGAAAGAAATGGAGCTAAATTCTACCGTGCCGCAGCAGAGAAATTTTCAGTAGTTCGCCAACTGCTGCTTGACCTTGCTGCTCAGGAAGATGAGCACCTGGAGACCTTTCAGGCTATGCGAGCGCAGCTTACCAGCAGGCAGCAGCAACCGGATGTGTTCGATCCTGACGGCCAGGCGCAGATGTACCTTCGGGCAGTGGCAGATGGTCACATTTTTGATATCAAGGCCGACCCCGCTGAAAAACTCTCAGGCCAGCGGAACCCCGAGGA
Organism: uncultured Pirellulales bacterium; assembly: GCA_964631175.1. Lineage (GTDB taxonomy): Bacteria > Planctomycetota > Phycisphaerae > Sedimentisphaerales > Anaerobacaceae > CAZVWH01. Next base: position 19,457 of record CAZVWH010000048.1, read on the forward strand.
CGTCTTGAAAATAGCTCTCGGTATTGAAAGAGACTCCATCGCATACTATGTCGGTTTGAAGGAATATGTCCCGGCTGGAGCCGGTAAGGACAAGGTCGAGGATATTATCAAGGAAGAAATGAAGCATATAGCCGTCTTGAACGAGAAGATGGCGGCATTGAAAAGCTAAATAGCCCGTCAAGGCTCGGCTCGTTTGTAGGCGGCATAACTTTCATTATGGGCCTTGCCGAGACTGAAAGGAGCTGAGAGATGAAGAAATACAGATGTATTATGTGCGGATATATTTACGACCCGGCTATAGGTGACCCGGATAACGGCGTAGAAGCCGGCACCGCTTTTGAAGATTTGCCTGATGACTGGGTTTGTCCGGATTGTGGAGCCGACAAGGACCAATTCGAACCGCTCGAAGACTAATTGTTATTGCGTAAAAAACTAAACACAACCCCGCAATGAATTGCGGAGCTAAATATTATATTTAGCCGTCACCCCTGTGGTGACGGTCTTTGGTTTTACCGCAGGTTTCATTAAGGGATGGTCAATATGCGGAAAATTCAGCCGTTGGTAGCACAGCAAGACATTCTATGTGCAGAAATACCTGCTCCGCCAAACGCTATAGTGGCCTTCGGAGCTTCCGGCGACCTGACTCGCAGAAAACTGCTGTCAAGTATCTTCCAGATTTACTCACAGAATTTATTGGATGAACGGTTTTATCTCTTAGGTTGCGGCCGCAAAAAGCTTTCCGATGAAGATTTTCGCCAAATCGCGCTGCAGGCGATTCGAGGGAACATTGATGGTGTATCAGTAAAGGATTTGAATTCATTTACCGAGAAGCTGTACTATGTAGATGGTGATTATGCCGATCCATCATTTTACAAACGCATAAAAGCCCGCCTGGCTGAGTTATCCAAAAAGCATAAAGTCCGTGACAGCCTGATTTTTTACCTGGCGGTTCCTCCGCTTCTATATACTACGATAGTGGAGCATCTCAGCTCAGCCGGTTTAGCCTGCCCAAAAGAGCTTAGTACAGAAGAGCGTGCCCGGTTGGTTGTGGAAAAGCCCTTTGGCAGAGACTTAGCAAGCGCTGCCGAATTAAACGATAATATTATTCGCTGTTTTAGCGAATCTCAAGTTTATCGTATTGACCACTACCTCGGCAAAGAAACTATCCAAAATATTTTGATGTTTCGGTTTGCCAACTCTATTTTTGAGCCTATCTGGAACCGAAATTATATCGACAGTATTCAGATTACTATAGCAGAGAAGCTGGGCGTCGAGCATCGAGGAGGCTTCTATGATAAGACCGGCGCTCTTCGGGATATATTTCAGAATCATATGCTTCAAATGCTTGCCTTGGTTGCAATGGAGCCGCCGGCCTCTTTCGAAGCAGACCATATTCGCGATGAAAAAGTAAAACTTTTCCGTTCGATTCGCCCGTTCAAGCTGAACCAATTGAAAAATGTGCTGGTGCGGGGCCAATATGGTCCCGGCCGAATAGACGGCACAGAATTCCCCGGCTATCGAGCCGAACCTGGCATAGACCCTCAGTCGAAAACCGAGACTTTCGTCGCTGCAAAATTATTTATAGACAATTGGCGATGGAAGGAAGTTCCTTTTTATCTAAGGACCGGCAAAAGACTCGCCAAGAAAGATACAGAAATCGTTATCATTTTCAAAGGCGTGCCGCATTCTATGTTTATCTGGGACCCCGCAAAGCGGGAACCTGTATCCGGATTGGGTGATTTGCCGCCAAACATTCTTATATTCCAAATACAGCCTGAGGAAGGGATTTCTCTGAGCTTCCAGGCAAAACGGCCAGGCTCGAAGATGTGTTTGGGCACATTAAATATGAATTTTTGTTATAAGGATGTTTTCGGCGTTGCTATACCTGAAGCATATCAAAGGCTGCTTCTGGATTGTATGATTGGCGACCAGACACTCTTTACAAGATATGACGCAGTGGAGATTGCCTGGAGGTTATTGACGCCGGTGCTTGAAGCCTGTGAAAAGGATAATTCGATGCCTTATATATATCCGGCAGGCAGTGAGAGTTTCGCTGAGGCTGATAGATTGATTGAATCCGATGGCCGAAAGTGGCGAAAACTAACAGTGTTGTAATTACTCCTCCCTCTTCCTTTGTCACTCGTCCTTCGTGTATTGTTTGAATAACCTATTTATGTCCGCAGTTTGGGTGTCACCGGCGTGAATTACCACACGGTACCGCAAA
>CAZVWH010000049.1:0-21608 GCA_964631175.1 uncultured Pirellulales bacterium
CTTCTGACTTCTGACTTCTGACTTCTGACGGGCATTATACCCGAAAAGTGCTTGATTTTCAAGTGAAATCTTTTCTCGATCCTCGATTCTTGCCTGTCCTGAGTTCCAGTCGAAGGGATACTGGATGCTTGATTCTTAATGCTGGCCTGCACTGAGCGTAGTCGAAGTGTCGAAGGGATACTTGCCTGCCCTCTGCCTTATACTCTTACGCGCTCTCGCTTTTGCGCACTTGCTTGTGCTGCCTTCTGCTCGGATACTTATTTTTTCGTATTCCTTCGCATACTCACTGTACGTTTCCTTGTTGCGGCCTCCGGCAGCACTGCGCAACCCCATACCACCGACCCCCGTCGGCGGCGTATATAGCCCAGGGTTTCACCCTGGGTTGCAGGCGTGAGGTCCGCTTCCTCCGTCCTTAATTCGAGAGAGTTACCGTTTCCAATCTATCCACAAAATCCTCTTGACTTCTCCCCTCTTTCCACCTATTTTATTAATACTTACCCCGCTGTTTTGCGGGTTTCTTATCGTGTCAGCGGGGCGGCGTTACAAAATACTTAATCCGATACTTACTGCGGAATCAACACAAGATATGCTTTTTATTAACCGCGAAAATATCGAGGCAATTGGCGAAAGGCTTAATCGCCAATATTGAATCTATTCGAAGTGTATCATAAACTGACTTGCTTAGAAGTGTTAGGGCTTATATAATGCACAAGGGAAAAAAGCAATATCTGTAGAATATAAAGCATGTTTGCATTTAAGACCGAAATGACGCAAGCTCTAGAAGCCAGATTTGAGAGCGACACACTCAGTACTGATGCCTACTTAGGTAAAATCACAGCAATAGACCGCTATCTACATAAGGACTTCAATCAGTCTCTTCGGGATGAGAAATCACTTACACGCCGAGTAGTTAGTTTTCAAGCCAACAAGACCAGAAGCGTCCATAGATGGTACAAGTATAAGGAGGCATTTTCCGCCGAGCTCGTCGAATACCTCCTGCGAAAGTACAATATCCCTAAGGGTAAGATACTAGATCCTTTTGCTGGCATTGGTACAACTCTATTCGCTGCGGCACAACTGGGTTATTCTGCCGATGGAATAGAATTACTTCCAGTCGGGCAAGAAGTGATCAATGCTAGGGTATATGCGGACAAAATAAAACCGGCGGAGGTGAATAAGTTAAAGCGATGGAGAGACGAGCAACCATGGAGAAGCTGTACTCATTCGATGGATTTTAACAAGTTGAGGATAACAGAGGGAGCTTATCCACCTCAAACTGAGGTAGAAATAGGCAAGTATCTTTATCAACTAAAAAAAGAACACCCACCAGTATCTAATCTCCTGAAGTTCGCATTTCTTTGTGTCTTGGAATCCGTCAGCTTCACTAGAAAAGACGGGCAGTACTTGAGATGGGATTCAAGGTCGGGAAGAAAGAATGGTCATAAGCCTTTTAGTAAAGGTGAAATATACACGTTTAGGGAAGCAATAGTTAAGAAACTGGATGAGATAATTTTCGACCTTGTGAACAGTAAAAAATCACACGGTATGTTCGCTCAGCCAAAAATTTCTTCTGGGGAAATACGGCTGTTTAGAGAGTCTTCTCTTGATATCCTGCCAACTTTGAAAACAGATTCATACACGTCTATAATTACCTCCCCACCTTACTGCAACCGCTACGATTATACAAGGACGTATGCACTTGAACTTGCAATGCTCGGCATTACAGAATCCCAATTAGTCGAATTAAGACAAAATATGCTTAGTTGTACTGTCGAGAATCGACCCAAAGACCTTCTGAGAACAAATCCAAACTGGCAAAAGGCCGTTGAGGTTACAGATAAGCAAGAATTATTACAAACAATCATTGAATATCTTGAATACCAGAAGCGCGAGCAAAAATTAAACAACCCTGGAATTGCCCGGATGGTTAAAGGATATTTCTACGAAATGGCTTGTGTTATTTTTGAGTGTCATAGAATTTTGTGCCCCAACGGCTTGATGTTTATGGTAAACGACAATGTAAGATACGCCGGCGCAAGCATCTCTGTTGATCTCATACTCTCCTCTATCGCCGAAGGTCTGGGTTTTGCTGTTGACGAAATACTTATCGTACCTCAGGGTAAAGGCAATAGCAGCCAGCAAATGGGCAAATACGGCAGGGATGCGTTAAGAAAGTGCGTTTATGTTTGGAGGAAATCTGCTTGAGCAAGGTCATCAGTTACAAAACTCATCTTAATTCAAGCGACTCACTTGTTACTCCCTATGAGGAGACACGTGCAGGCTTCATATCTCTGGCGTTGGAAAAGAACAGGAAAGCAACGCCTTTTGTAGAAGAAGCAAAGGCGTTGAAAGTCATAGCGTCAAAAGCCAAAAATCCGAAAGACCTCCTAAAGATGAAAGAGATACGCGGCTCGATACTAACAGCAGCGGGAATATCCGACAAAGCAAATGGCTATCTTACCGAAGGTAACAGAATCGAGGCAATCAAAGGCTTAATCCACAAGTTTCTCGAACCGGCCGGAAATCAATTCGTTGATGAACTTGTTTATAGATTCCTGCTTACCAGAGGTGACTCGCTTGGCGGCAGTATCAGGAATCTTGCCGGTTCAGTAGGCGAGCAGAAATTTTCAAGGGCACTGATTGCAACCTTATCCGTTAAGGGTAAAAACTATCGTTGGTTTCACTCAAAATCCAAAAAGTGGATAGAGCAGTCCGCCGATGATTCCGATATTGAGCTTAACCTCAAAGGGTTGAACTGGCAATCCAAAGGACCGAGGACATTGATTTATAATTTAACTGTGCCAATGGTCCAGAAGAATGTTGACCTATCCCTTTTTGCTGTTGCCCACGACGCAATTAGCATAGGAAACAACGAAAAATCCGCTCTTAACAACCCAAAGAAGTATCTTGCTCTGGGTGAGCTAAAAGGCGGTATAGACCCTGCAGGCGCAGATGAGCACTGGAAGACAGCAAATTCGGCGCTCGAGCGTATCAGGAAAGGGTTTGCGAAATTGCATTTTACTCCGAAGACTTTTTTTGTTGGCGCAGCAATTGAAAAGTCAATGGCTCAAGAGATATATCGACAACTCCAGGAAGGCCTCCTCTCAAATGCCGCGAACCTTACAAACGAAAGCCAGACCATATCCATTTGTAAATGGCTGATTAATCTTTGACCGCTGCCATTGTTACCAACCCAAATTTCTTGTTGCTCTTATCACAATGCCAGCATAAAATCATCGGAAACCCTGCTATACATTATTATGTTATTGCCTAATCAACTATGGCAGAGAAAAAAACAGAACGTGAATATCTATTAGAAACAAGGGTATTTGCGACGAACATTTTCGCTTCTCTTCCCCACAACGTTGAAGCCGTTGCGCTTACCTGGAAATCTAAAGTCCCTTTTAAGGCGCTCTCCCTAAGGGAAGTTCTGATACATCGAATAGCAGAATTATCAATGGTTGCTGTAGATCTATTTGAATGTAATAAATTAGTACCAGCATTTATCATAACAAGAGCCGTTGTTGAGACAGTAGCAATGACATACTTGTTCAGTCAAAAGAATAGCGAGTTTCTCGGCTCTAAGGATGTTAAAAAACTTGATGAATTTCTAATGAAAGCAATGTTTGGGAGTCGTGACAGTTCTACTCCGCTGGACTCATACAATGTCCTTACAGCAGTGGATAAAATGGACAAAGAGTATAACGGCTTCAGGAAAATGTATGATTGGCTCTGTGAATTCACACATCCAAATTGGTCAGGTGTATTAGGTGCCTACGGACAACTCGACCGTGAGAAGTATTCACTATCCTTGGGGAGCGAGAATAGTCGCATACCTATTATTTTAGGTTTAGCACCTTTCAATGCTTCTCTAAAGTTATTCGAGCATTACTATAACGATTTGGCTGAGCAATTAAGTAACCTAAATGAGTTTTTCGAAAACCAAAATGACTCAAAGTGACATAAACACTGCTATAAAGTTTGACAATAACATCAAACTGCAGGGGATACTGCTAACACGCTTGATCCATGATGTTCCACATTGAATTGGGATAGACTTTCCCACTACTGCTTTTGCTTTTTCTCTTTTACCTTTTGCCTTTTGAATTGACTTATTATTCTCCCCCAAAATCGCCAATCCCTCTCTTGCAGAAGGTTGTTGATCTTAATTCTCGCTTTTGCCTCTTTCGCTGTAGTTTATTCTGTACATTGCTCTGGCCTTTTCTCCGCCATTTTGCTGTTTCCTATACTATTTCTGTATTATATCAGCCGCACAAAAACATATATTAGCTCTAATATCGTAGTTTGCAATATTAATCTATAGGCCGCAGGCTTACAGGCTTACAAGTTTTGCCTATCCGGAAGGCTTTTTCCCCCTACCTGCTGCGCCGAGTGCGTAGCACGGCGAGTAAATTAGTTCGACAGGCTCACCACTTATGACACGCACCCCAATAAATACGTTTGCCGGGTATTGTGATTGACCTGAAATCAGCGAAAAACTATAATTATCCGGATTGCACATTCAAAGAAGTTGTATAACCGGAGTTGCTATGGGTTCGGTTCCTGGCCGAGCAAAACATCTCGAATCTGCTGTAAGCTTTTGCTTATTAGCGGTCTTATTTATTATTGGGATTGTCATATTTATAAAGCAATCCGATTATGATATGAGCCGGCTTGGCGTAAGTAGTACCCCTATTGAGCTGCCATCTCAACCACCGACATTAACCAGAGAAGAAAAGCCGGCCTTAAATTCATTAAAACCTCAAGGATTTGACGCGCTCTCGGAAACCGAGGTGTATGAGCCAGAGAACCTCTACGAAAAGATTAACGGCAAGGCCCCTCTTTATATCGACTCCGGCTTTGTAAAATTGTTTACACAGCGTTTCATAAGTGAAAGCGATGAAGACCTGTGGATGGAACTATTTGTTTTTGATATGGCCGATATTGGAAATGCCTTTTCCATTTATAGTCTGCAAAAAAGGCCCGACTCTGAGGACCTGGCGGATATGCAATTCGGATACAAGACCAGCAATAGTCTATATTTTGTGCACGGCAAATATTATATTGAATTGCTGGGCTCTTCTGAATCGGCTGAACTGCTCTATACAATGGAGCAGGTTGCGGACAAAATTATTGACATTTTTCCTTTTGATAAAAATACAAAAATAGATGAGCTGGCGTTACTGCCCCAGGAAAATCTCGTTCCCGGCAGCACCAAACTTTATCTGGCCAATGCCTTTGGCTTTGAAGGTCTGTCTGATACTTTTACTGCGCAATACAAAATTGATGGTGAAACTATAATGGCATTTTTAAGCGAACAGGCAGGCATCACAGAAGCTAAGACAATGGCGGAGAATTACCGTAAGTTTTTGATTGAAAATGGTGCAATACCCAAAAAAGCGATAGACCAAAGCCTCGAAGGTAAAACGTTCGATTTTTACGGCACGACGGAAATTGTCTTTAGTGTCGGCCCATTTGTGGCAGGGATACATGAGGCAGAAAATCAGCAGACCGCTGAGAAAGCAGCGAGGTTGCTTGCTAATAAGTTCAGAATGTTTACAGAAGCGGTGAGTGATGAGTAACAAAGAAAATAATCCGCCTCGGCGGAGCCGAAGGCGGTTTCTGGCTCGGGCGGGCAAGGCGACAGTTGCGATTGCCGGCTGCGGTATAGCTTCATATCTACTTTATGACCCAACGGGGCCAAGGCCGGGCGTCGACGCCGAAGACCTCGTGACACTACCTGATTTTTCTGTGCCGCTCAAACCAGGCCAAACGATGTGCGTTGTTCAAGGGCCCGATAGGACAAAAACAGTAAATAAGGCGATAGAGATGCTCGGTGGTATAGAAAGATTCGTCAACTCGGGCGATACGGTAGCTATAAAACCCAATGTTGCATTTGCAACACCGGCTATGCTTGGTGCTACGGCTAATCCCCAGCTTGTAGCTGAGATAGTCCGGCTGTGCTACAAAGGCGGAGCAAAAAAAGTAATTGTTACCGACAATCCAATTAACGACCCTGCAAGCTGTTTTACATTAAGTGGCGTGGGTAAAGCCACAAGCCAAGCCGGCGGCAAAGTTGTTTTACCAAAAACTCATCTTTTCAAACATACCACCCTAATAGACGGCAGGCTTATTAAAAATTGGCCTATTTTCTATGAGCCGTTCGAGAAGGCCGACAAATTGATCGGCATTTCGCCGATTAAGCACCACCACAGAGCCGGCGCATCGATGTCGATGAAAAACTGGTACGGACTTTTAGGGGGACGGCGTAACGTTTTCCACCAGGATATTAATACTATCATTGCCGAGTTAGCGATGATGGTAAAACCAACATTAGTGATATTAGACGGCACCGAAGTGATGGTAACCAACGGCCCAACGGGGGGCTCTGTCTCTGATTTGAAGCGGGCCAATACGATGATTGCAAGCACGGACTGCGTAGCGGCTGATTCGTACGGCTGCGGCCTTTTAAATCTAAAAATCTCAGACTTACCTTACTTAGCACAAGCCGAAAAAGCTGGCGCTGGAGCCACTGATGTAAAATCACTGAATCCGATTGTCACTACAGTAACTTAAAAGCAGAAGTTGCTCTTTAGAAAAGACTTACTGTCATTTCGACCGAAGTCCCCTGGGGACGAAGTGGAGAAATCTACTTTGTATCCAGATTTCTCGACTCGCCTTCGGCTCGCTCGAAATGACAAATACTGTGTTTTCTACAAAGAAAGTAGGTAAGCGTTCACGGGAAAACCGCATTTTTGTCATTGCGAGCGAAGCGAAGCAATCTAAAATCGTACGTTTTTGAGATTGCTTCGGCCTAAAGGCCTCGCAATGACACAAAAACGCCTTATTTTATGCGTGAACGGTTACGAAAGTAGAAATATGAAAATTGTAAATGCCAGACGGATAAGCCAGATTTTCTTTTTCTTACTATTTGTTTGGTTCTGCATCGTCTCCACGGTCGGCGAGCGGTTCTGGCAGCTACGCGGCTGGCCGATTAACTGGTTCTTGCAGCTCGATCCGCTGGTGGCCGTCGGGACAATTCTTTCCACCCATACCCTTTATTGGCCCCTTTTGTGGGCATTGGCTACGGTAATATTGACAATAATATTTGGTAGATTCTTTTGCGGCTGGGTCTGTCCCTTCGGCTCCTTGCACCATTTTGTCGGCTTTTTGGGCAAACGCGGAAAGAAAGTGTCCCAGAAAATCCAGCTCAATAAGTACCGCAAGGCCCAGGGTATAAAATATCTGATTCTCGTAGTCTTTCTTGCTATAGCTGCATTTCCCTCGCTTGGGGCAACTTTGCAAACCGGGCTGCTTGATCCGATACCGTTAGTGACTCGTTCCTTCAATCTGGTTGTGCTAACTATTGTTGATAGGCCTGCGAGTCTCATTTCGGTACCGCAGCGCTTCTATGAAGGTGCCTGGCTGATTTTTACGGTATTCTTAACAGCGATTTTGCTTAACTTAGCTATCCCGCGTTTCTACTGCAGATTTCTCTGCCCATTGGGGGCGCTGTTCGGCGTAATCGACAGATTTGCTATATGGCGAATCGGCAAGAAACCAACCGAGTGTGTCAATTGCAGACTGTGCGAGCGTGATTGTGAAGGCGGCTGCGAACCGGCCGGCAATATAAGGATAAGCGAATGTGTTCTCTGCTTTAACTGCCTCGACGGTTGCAGGCACAATGTAATCGGCTATCAGACCAAACCATCTGTAGCCGGTGAAATCATCGAGCCGGACATATCGCGAAGAGGATTTGCCCTGTCGCTGGTTAGCGGTTTATTTGCGCTCGGAGCAGTCAGGCTGAGTAATAAACTGGGCAGTAATTGGCATCATAGAGTCATTCGTCCGCCCGGAGCGCTGCCGGAAGAAGAATTCTTAAAGAGGTGCATTAAGTGCGGCCAATGTATGCGGGTATGTCCTACCAATGTCATTCAGCCGGCTGGAATCGAAGGGGGATTGGAAAATCTCTGGACGCCTGTGCTGAATAATAGCATAGGCTCAAGCGGCTGTCAACTGAACTGCGTGGCCTGCGGACGGGTCTGCCCCACTTCAGCTATCAGGCCTATTTCACTGGCCGAGAAACACGGAGTTAATGAATTTGCCGAGGCTGGGCCAATCAAGATGGGTACGGCCTTTATTGATCGCAACAGATGTCTTCCATGGGCAATGGACAAACCCTGTATAGTCTGTGAGGAAAACTGCCCGGTCAGTCCGAAAGCTATCTTTACGCGAGAGTATTTCAGCACAATAAGAGATGGAATTCTGACGGTAAAAGAAATCAGAGAGCAAACCGGCCCGCCCCAGCGGGTCGGATTAACCGTTGAAGATAACCTGATGCCGGACAAATTTGCCACCGGCGATTACTATTGCGCTGTTGAGGACGGCCGGCGATGGAAAATAACTGCAAATACGCAAAATTCCATAGAAATTTCTTCGGAAAATATTTCTGGAAAAATACCTGCTGAAGGTAGTAAAATTAAGATTCAAATTCGGCTGCAGCGGCCTTATGTTGATATTGACAGGTGTATCGGCTGCGGAGTTTGCGAGCACGAATGTCCTGTAAGCGGTAAAAAGGCTATAAGAGTCTCTGCTGTTGGTGAGACAAGAAGCGCTAATAGAAGATTACTGATAAAAGGATAACAGCTACTTTAGGAGTTTAATGATGATAGAAAAACAGAACAAAGTCAATAGAAGGAAGTTTTTGAAAACCGTAGGGGCGACAGGATTAGGTTCTGTCCTGGCTTCCGCCGGAACAGCCGCAAGTCAAAGCGAGCCGAATGCTGTGGCCAAAGAACAGCAAGACAAGCTTCCACAGGTTCCAAAACGAAAGTTGGGTAAAACAGGTGTAGAAGTTCCCTGTTTGGCTATTGGGACTATGTTCAACCTCGTTGACAACCAGATCATTTTGAGAAGCACCCTTAAGTACGGCGTCACCTATTGGGATACAGCCAACAGCTATGGTGGGGGAAACAGTGAGCTTGGCATAGGTAAATTCCTCGAAAATAATCCGGAAGTCCGGAAGAATTTGTTCATTGTTTCCAAAGCATCAAGGGCAAGAACCGCAGCCGAAATCGAAGAACGTTTGCAGTTATCTCTAAAGAGAATGAATATCGATTACGTTGATGCGTATTATGCTCCGCACGGATTATCTAATCCTGCTCAGCTCACAGATGAGCTGAGGCAGTGGGTCGAAAGTGCAAAGAAGCGAAAGCTAATACGTTATTTCGGCTTTAGCACCCATTCCAATATGGCCAAATGCCTGGCTGCCGCGGCCAAGCTCGGCTGGATAGATATGATAATGACGACCTACAATTTCCGCTTCTTTGGCAGTGACGAGATGCAGGCAGCTCTTGACGACTGCCATAAAGCGAAGATCGGTCTTGTCGCTATGAAGACTGCCGGCAGGACAAGCCGGCCCAGAGGCGGCCAGGCAGCCGAGGAGGAAAAAGGACAAAAACTGATGGAGCAGCTCCAACAGCGCGGTTTTACGCAGGAACAAGCAGCGATAAAACTCACATTGGATGATAAGAGGATAAGCTGCGCTTGTGTTGGTATGCAGAATGTCCCCATATTAACTGCAAACGTCGCTGCCGTGCTGGATAAAACCGAACTAACCCAGGCCGACAGAGAAGCTTTCAAGCAATACGCTGATGCGACGTGCACTGGTTACTGTGCCGGCTGCGCCGAGATATGCGACTCAGCTTTAACAGACATGCCGTACATCAGTGACGTTATGCGGTATTTGATGTATTACAACGGCTACGGGGATAAAGATAGGGCACGGGAGCTTTTCGCTCAAATTCCGAGCGACGTCAGAAGCAGACTGCTCAGCACCGATTACAGCCTTGCGGAGGCTCGCTGTCCGCAACGTATGCCGATAGGCAGACTGGTCGCCGAAGCGGTCAGAAAGCTGGCATAATTTGACATCACCGGTTAATTGGTTAAATGGTCAATTCAATTACCAATTAACTACTCAGTTGGGCGTCTTTCTTTGTAGATACATGGATGATTCTGATGCCCAATATAGATAAAAAATCTGTCGATTTCTCATAACATAAACGCTTTATTTGCAAACAGTTATACTTTTAGGAAGGCGATTTTTATTGCTTTTTAACAGCCCTTTTGGTTTAATAACTATGTAGAACAACAGGAAATTTGTCCACAGGACGCCTTGCGGCGCAACCTTGCGTGGAAGCAAGGGGCAATGGGGGAATACAAAAGGGCGATGAAGACTTTTTATATTCAAACTTGGCTTCCATTTACGCTTAACAAAAAGAGAATTTTGTTTTTAGCTATTATGAGCTATATCGCTTTGTGCTAAGCAAAGTAATAACTCTACATTCAAGTTTTTTATCGGCCGCTCAGTTTTGAGCGTTTTTTTTTACACCTCTACCACGACTCAACTAAACTCGCCGAAATCAGGCGGATTAAATATTTGACACATTCAAAACCGCAAATTATGCTGCTGGATACTGGTAACTGTGCTCTGTTGAAAAGCCTCACCGTCGTTTCGACCGAAGCGACGCGAAGTGGAGAAATCTGCTCAAAAATAGATTTCTCGACTCGCCTGCGGCTCGCTCGAAATGACATTCTGAGCTCTTTTCAACAGAGCATTGTAACTGGTGATTGGTAACTGGTAACTGGTGATTGGTAGTTGGTAGTTGAATTAACCATTTAACCAATAACCATGTTATAGGAGTTAGAACATTGATAATTGTAACCGGCGGAGCAGGATTTATCGGCTCAGCACTAATTGCAGCACTTAACAATCCTCAGTCAAGTCGGGGACCAATTACCGACATCCTTGTTGTTGACGAGCTGAGCAGTGATGAAAAATGGAGGAATCTGTCCGCCCTTGGCGACTCTTTTGCGGATTATGTTGAGAAAGACGATTTTTTAGAGATGGTAGTTGAAGATAAGCTGCCCAACCGTGTCGAAGCCGTTATCCATCTTGGAGCCTGTACCAGCACTACTGAAACAAATGCTTCGTACCTCATAAAAAATAACTACGAATACAGCAAACTCTTAGCTCAGTGGGCCACCGATAACAACATCCGTTTCATCTATGCTTCCAGTGCTGCAACTTACGGTGACGGCTCGGCAGGTTTTAGTGATGACGAAGAAAAAATTGAAGGCCTTAGGCCCTTGAATATGTACGGCTACTCCAAGCACTTGTTTGACCTCTGGGCGCATAAAGCGGGACTGCTACGAAAACCTGTCCCTCCACAGGATGTGGCGCCAGCCATCCCAGCGGCCTCACGGCAGAGCGCAGCCGAGGGAATCGTGGGCCTAAAATATTTTAATGTCTTCGGGCCAAACGAGTATCACAAAGGCGATATGCGAAGTTTTGTGCTAAAGGCCTTTGAGCAGATTAAGACTACGGGTAAGGTCCGGCTGTTCAAATCATACAAAGACGAATACGCCGATGGACAGCAGGTGCGCGATTTTATTTACGTCAAAGACGCGGTCGATATGACGTTGTTCTTTCTGGATAATCCGAAAACAAATGGATTATTTAATATCGGCACAGGCAAGGCCCGCACATGGAACGACCTGGCTAAAGCGGTCTTTACCGCCATGGGTTCACCCCGTGAGATAAACTTGAATAAGCAGAGTCATAAGGCCTCAGTTGAGAGTAGTATCTCACGGGGTAAAAAGCCGAGCATCGAGTATATCGATATGCCCGAATCAATTCGCAACCAATACCAGTATTTCACTCAAGCCGAGATGAACAAACTCCGTAAAGCCGGCTACAAAAAGCAAACAACCTCTCTCGAAGATGCGATTAAAGATTATGTCCAAAATTATCTGCAAAAGGACAAATACCTGTTTACCAATTAACCAGTTACAAATTTACCGTTCTGGGGCAAATGATTGCCCATAACTTGATTGAGGGAATACTTATGAAACGTACTATTCTTATTTTTTTACTAATGGTCAATGTGGCTTGCAGCACCGAAATCCCTTTCAAACGTGGTGTTAACCTCACCGGTTGGCTGCAAACCTCAAGCGCCGGAAATATTCAGTTCACTAAATTCACCAAGCAGGATCTTATCAACATCAAAAGTTTAGGCTGCGATGTCATTCGATTACCCATTAACTTACACTTTATGACCAACGGCGCGCCGGACTATACGATTGACCCTTTATTCTATTACTTTTTAGGTCAAATCATCGACTGGGCTGAAGAGATGGAAATGCAGTTGATTCTTGACAATCACACATTTGATCCGGCGGCCAATACCGATCCAAACATAGGCGATGTTCTGGTACCTGTGTGGACGCAAATGGCTGAGCATTACAAAGATCGCTCAATTTATCTTTATTACGAAGTGCTCAACGAACCACATGGCATATCGGATACAAAGTGGAACGAGATCCAGCAAAAAGTCATCGATGCAATTCGCGCGGTCGATCAAAAACACACTATCATTATTGGCCCGGCTGGATGGAACAGCTACAACAACCTCAAGTTTATGCCCGCGTACGAAGATGATAACTTAATTTACACTTTTCACTTTTATGATCCGTTCTTATTCACTCATCAAGGTGCCAGTTGGACTAATCCATCACTCGTATCGCTCGCCGGGGTACCGTTTCCATACGATTCCCCCTGCATGCCTGGCTGTCCATCGGAGCTGGAGAATACCTGGGTAAGGGGCAATCTTGCAAACTATAGAAATGAAGGAACGGTGGAACGCGTTAAAGAATTACTTGATATTGCCGTGGATTTTCAAACTAAACGTAATGTTCCTTTATTCTGTGGAGAATTTGGCGTTTACATACCCAATAGCAATAAC
Source organism: uncultured Pirellulales bacterium (assembly GCA_964631175.1). Classification (GTDB taxonomy): domain Bacteria; phylum Planctomycetota; class Phycisphaerae; order Sedimentisphaerales; family Anaerobacaceae; genus CAZVWH01. Next base: position 12,804 of record CAZVWH010000049.1, read on the forward strand.
GAGAACCGCGTCTATTGGTATAATGTTGTGCGAAGCTATCTTGAAGAAAAAGGTATCTCCTGGACAATTTGGGATTATACCGGCGGCTTTGGACTTTTTGAGCAGGGAACCAACGAGTTATTCGACTACGATTTAAATATTCCTCTCGTTGAAGCGTTGGGATTTACTGCTCCGCCGCAGAAAGAATTTATCCTCGAACCGGATACAACCGGATTTGATCTTTACATGGATTATATTGCACCAAAAATCGTTGAATCCAGTTGGAACGAAGGAATCCTGGATTATTACTCTGAGGACAATCCAGCTTCCGGCGTTTACTGCATTCACTGGACGGGGACAAATCAATATAACAATATCTCATTTCGTTTTTCCCCTATCAAAGACCTTTCCGTGCTGGTGAATAATGGTTTTGCAATTGATTTTTTGATTCGATGTAATAATCCAAATGCAAAAATTGACATCCGGTTTATGGATACCAAAACAGACGATCCCAATGATCATCCCTGGCGCATGCGATATACAATTAGTCAAAGTGCTGCCGATTGGGATGGCAAATGGAACCATCTGCAAATTCCACTTAACGCATTCTCTGAACAAGGGTCATGGGATAATAGCTGGTTCAATCCGGTTGGCGATTTTGACTGGTCTGCCATTGAACGTTTCGAGATCGTATCGGAATACAGCGAATTGAAGGGAATACATTTTTATTTTGATAATATCCGCGTGATGGATCCTAAAGTGGTGAACGTTCAAATCGATAAGTGAACGCAGTAAACATTTGAGCAAAAAATACCCACGGCACGGGTCCAGGGGCTAATCGTTGTGTTTATTAACGTACTGAGTTTTCCGTGTTAAATCCTCTTCGGAGAAACAGAAACGTTTGTCGTAACCTTTTGTCCAAATGCGCCCTTTATGGCCAAGTTTCCATAGAGTGCGTGTGGTCGTACTTTTATATCGGCCAACAATATCTTCTATAAGTTTGTCATTGGTTCTTGCTGCAAGATGGACATGATTTGTACAGACTGCCAAAGCTTCGATTTCGTGGCCGATTCTTTCTGCTTCGTTTAAGATTACTTGTCGAACGAGTTGTACTTCTTTCTTGTTGAGTTTTACGGTCGGTGATTTTAATCGTTTTTTATTTCTTTCCAGAGTTTTTAAGTCACCCTGCAGAATTTGGCCGTTTGCGACATATCTTCGTTCATCGCCCGGCAGCCAACTGCCGTAGGTTGTCCATGTCACCATATACCCAATGATTTTCGACATGATTCAAATGTTAATGGTGTGTTTGTTTTGCAATTCCTTTTTGTTTAGCCCCACCACCTGTGTGTGGGGCTGGCTGTGGGTGGGGCAATAATTGTTTCGCCCACGGACCTGTGCCGTGGGCATTTATGTATACCCCGGCCACAGGTGCCGGGGCTAACCTTTTCGGTGCAATTGAACCAACAATTTTTTACCCTTTTGCCTTTTTTATTTTTCTTTTATTATTTGTCTTCTGTCATTGTCATCATATCATGTGAAACAGAGCGGCTCTGTACTTTCACTAATAAGGCTCCATTGGAATGCAAAATCGGCGCAAAATCCATAAGAAATATTATGCAGGAAATAACACATACTATTGGTTAGCCCTGCCTACTGAGGGCAGGACGTAAAAATGCCTATGTTACAAGTCCCCGGGACAATATATCAAGAACAGTGAATTATTTAGCCCCCGAATTTATTCGAGGATTCTTTGTTCCTCGGATGGCGGAACAAAGAGATAACAAGTGTTTTGATTTGGCTTTATTTTTTCGATATGTAAGTTAAGGTGACCGGCCGGCTGGTGAGCAGAAGTGATAGTCAGATGTGAATATGGAGAATGGATATGACAAAGTTGCATTTGAGAAATAGCCGGACGAGACCCGTGAGACAAACAATTGAAAATTTGCCCTGGTTACAAAATTTGTTGTCTCACGGGTCGAGCCGGCGTGATTTTCTCAAAACAACCGCTACTGCAGGCCTGACGATTTCTTCCATCCTGACTTCCTCCGGTTATTCCAACACCTTGCTAAGCTCTAAAAATCGAGAGCCTTATAGATTGACCGAGAAGAATAATCGTCTTTTATTCCAGGGTGATTCAATTACAGACGCAGGTCGTAGTAGAGGCAGGTTGAATAAAGCAAATGAGCCGAGGGCTCTGGGCACTGGTTTCGTATTTCTTGCTGCTTGCCAGTTGTTGGCAGAACATTCCGAGGCCAAGCCAAAAATTTTTAATCGCGGGATCAGCGGAAACAAGGTATATCAGCTTGCCGAACGCTGGGACAAAGATTGTATTGCCTTAAAGCCTGATGTTGTCAGTATCCTCATTGGTGTTAATGATTACTGGCACACATTGAAACATGGATATGACGGCACAGTAGAAAAGTATGAAACAGATTACCGTACTCTTCTCGAACGTACACGTCGTGAGCTGCCGACGGTGACACTTGTAATTTGTGAGCCGTTTGTGCTTCGCTGCGGCGAAGTAAATGAGAAGTGGATCGGCGAATTTGACCGTTATCGCTCTGCTGCGAAAAAGATTTCCGCCGAGTTCAACACGATATTCGTTCCATTTCAGCACGTTTTCGATGAAGCAGTCAAAAAAGCACCGCCAAGTTATTGGGCGGCAGATGGCGTTCATCCTACTATGGCCGGTGCTTATCTGATGGCACAAGCCTGGCTAAAGGTCGTTTTGGGAAAAGCGTAATATCAACGCAAATAAAGTGGTGATTATGTTTTACTCGAATTGGATGTCGGCCAGGACAAATTCAACATTGCTCAGGCCGTTATAATTGTTTATCTGTGCCTGATAGACAACGTTGAAAAAATCGTGCTCAAGCAGCTTTTTCTCGAATTTTCCCATCCTAAAGCCGATGCAGCGGACGGAGTTTCTATTGTCTGTTATCGCAAGCTGCAGATGGTCGTTTCTTGTGCCAACTCTTCTGGGCGGACAGGCCAGGCGGACGCCCTTCGTGGCGAAGATAGGAGCAGGATTGCCTGGGCCGAAAGGACCAAGCATTCGCAACTGGCCAACGACGTCCTTGTTGAATTGGTCCAAGGAGGCCAATGCGTCAATATTAAGTTTGGCAATTATGTCCTCCTCGCTTAGATTCTTTCTTGCGTATGCCTCGAAATCAGTAGCGAATTGGTTTATTTTTTCGGCTTTGATAGTCATGCCTGCTGCCATCTTATGGCCGCCAAAGCTAATTAAGTTGTGTCCGCAGGCTTTAATCGCGGTGAGCAAGCAGAAGCCCGGAATCGACCGGCCGGAGCCTTGGGCGGCCCCCACCCCGTCAGGAGCATTAAACATAATCGTCGGACGGTAAAAAGCCTCCGCTATTCTTGAGGCCACAATGCCTAATACACCCGCGTGCCAGTTTTCGCCTGCAAGCACGATACTCTTTTGATCAGGCCGGTTAAGGCCATATTCTACTATCATTTCGCAGGCATGCTCGAATATCTTTCGCTCACATCGCTGCCGTTGATTATTCTGCTCTTTGAGGTACTCAGCTATCTGCATAGAGTGACTCTGGCTATCACTTATTAGAAGCTCCACTGCTAATCGTGCGTGTCCCATTCGCCCCGCTGCGTTGAGCATAGGAGCAAGTCTAAATCCGACGTCGAAGCTATCGAGGTCTTGCCCCGTCAGTCCGGCGGTTTCAATCAGGGCTTGTATGCCGGGTAGTTTACACTCCGGCAGGGCTTTAAGCCCGTAGCTGGTCAGGACTCTATTTTCGCCCCGCAGGTCCATGACGTCAGCAACCGTTCCCAATGCCGCCAGTCCCGTCGCATTGAGCATAAATTCTCGCATTCTCGGTTCAAGCCGAGGCCCTCGACAGAACTGATTGGCGATAGCCCATGCCAATTTAAATGCAACCATTGAGCCGGATGAATCCTGATTAGAGTAAGATTTCTCAAGCGCCGGATGCACAATTGCAACAGCCTTCGGCAGTGCTGCACTTGAGTCCTTTGTCTTGGATTTTTTACCTCGGCTCTTTGAGTAATCCCCAACCGTCGCCGTGTCGGCGACGGCTAAACTTGAGTCGTGAGTTATCTCGTGATGGTCGGTTATTATCAGGTCAAGGCCCAGTTGCTCGGCCAATTCGGCGGAGCTAAACGCAGTGATCCCACAATCAATAGTCACTATGACTTTACTGCCGGATTTCGCCAAAGACCGGATGGCTTCAGTATTTAGTCCGTAGCCTTCATCGATACGGTGGGGGATATAATAGTCAACATCGGCACCGAGCAGTGTTAGAGCCTGCAATAGAATTGAGACACCGGTGATGCCGTCCACATCGTAGTCGCCGTATAGGGTGATTTTATCTTTGTTCTCGACAGCCTGCTTTAACCGCTGGACCGCCGGTTCGATTCCCGGCATCTGCTCTGGGCTGATAAGCTCGGTCAGCTTGGGCCTAAGAAAAACGGCGCCGGCCTGGGCGTCGGTTATTGAGCGATTGATTAAAACCTGGGCCAAAAGATGTGAAATTTTCAAAGATTTGGCAAGTTGTGCAGAACGGTCGTCCTGGGGGTGGATGACCCATTGTTTTTGTCGCGTCCGTGCGGAAAGCAGCCTCATTTTCGTACTTTGCGTTTATGCGTAAATAAAAAGATTCTGAACTTTCGGTAAGTCCACAGTCATTTATATTTAGCCCCGCGTTTTACGCGGGGTTATGTACTTATAATTATATACAAGAGAAAATATGCCGTTTGCAAGTATTTTTTGCCTTATATACAAAGCATATTAGAGATAAAACCGGAATTTCTAACGGGACAAGGTTTGACAGGTTAGTTGACTATTATGTAAAATGCCGTGTAGTTAGTTATCAACCGTGATTTGCGACTAAAGAACCCAGCCGTGAATCGCAAAATAAATATAAAGGAGCGAAGTAGCTATGGCAGTTGAGCAAAGAAGCCGGACAGTTGAATTAGCAGCAAAGACCGGGCTTAAGTTCAAGGCCACGGGGAACCTGACGGCGAATCGCAGTATGCCCGAATCGTTGGCGGCTGAGGCGGCAGTGCTCGGCTCCATGATAATCGACCCTTTCTGTATCGGCCAGGTTGTCGAGCAGATAGACCGGCAGGCTTTTTACCGAATCGAGCACCAGATAATTTTCGATGCTCTTATTACTCTCTACGAGAAAAAAAGACCCGAAGCGATAGATGCGGTGCTGCTCCGCGATGAGCTGGAGAAACACAAGCAGCTTGAAGCTGTCGGCGGAGTGGAATATCTTGGCAAGATTATGGAATCGGTACCTTCCGCTGCTAATGTCATGTATTATACCGTCATCGTTAAAGACAAGATGCTTTTGCGCGAGACCATCGCTGTTGCCAGCGAGATTTTAGAGGATGCGTACGACGAAAGCGGCGAGACGAATGAAAAACTTGACGAAGCAGAGCGAAAGATTTTTGCCATCACGGATCAAAAAATAAGCGGTTCTGCTGTTGCGATAAAGGATTTGGTAACTCGCGCTTATGAGCTTATCGAAAAGCGTGAGGGCAGTCATGTTACAGGTTTGGCGACCGGATACTACGAGCTGGACGAAAAAACCTGCGGCCTGCAAGATGATGAGATGATAATCATTGCCGGCCGGCCGAGTATGGGTAAAACCAGTCTTGCTTTGAATATGGCTGAGCAAATCGGCCTGGTAGAAAACGAATCCATTGCCATATTTTCTTTAGAGACGAGCAGACAGCAGTTGGCCGAACGCTTTTTGTGCAGTCGCAGCGCAATTGACGCCCAACAGGTAAGAAAGGGGATGCTCAGCACAGAGGACTATCAGAAGCTGGTCGAGGCATGTGGAGAATTATCTGAAGCACCGATTTATATTGATGATACGGCTGGACTGACTCCATTGGAACTTCGCGCTAAAGCAAGGAGGCTGAAAAGCACACATAATATACGGTGTATTATAGTAGATTATCTGCAGTTAATGCACCTGGGTTCGAGTAAGGTCGAATCGCGTCAGCAGGAAATTGCCACCATCTCAAGATATATCAAAGCCCTGGCCAGGGAGCTGAGCGTCCCGGTTGTTGTTCTCAGCCAGTTGAATCGCTCTCCTGAGGGCAGGGAAGGCCATCGGCCCCGGATGAGCGACCTGCGTGAAAGTGGCAGTATTGAGCAGGATGCCGACGTGGTAATGCTTCTGCACCGCGAGGATTATTATCATCGTGACACGCCGGATTACGAGCCGACAAACAAAGCAGAGTTGATTATTGCCAAGCAGCGTAACGGCCCGACAGGTAGTGTCGAGCTGATATTTAGGGACAAATTTACACGGTTTGAGAATGCCGCCCAACTGGACCGACAGTCCGTTCTCCGTAGTGCCTACTCCGCCGAAGCGGCTGCGAAGGCTGGAACTACGAAGGATGAAGCAGTACCATTTTAGTCCGCCTTTGGCTGGTCAGGGGCAGCTCAACTTAAATCACAGTTAACAAGTGATGAGATACGGAATGCAGGATGTGCTTCTTATAGTTTCCATATCGCTTATGCTTTTGATTTCAGGTTGTGCGTTTATGGATACTGCTGAGACTCCAATTTATAATGATTTGCAAAATGGAAAGCTCGCCACGGAGGATAAAGAGATAGACCAGCCGGCTTTGGACAACGGTCGGATGAATACTGTTAGAACAATTACTTTCGAAGGTAACAAAGCGTTTAAAGAAAAGGTTCTGCGCCAGAGAATAGGCTTTAAGGAAGATGACTACCTTTATTCTGGTCTGGCTAAGGACGGCGGAGAAATCATAGCTAAAATTTATCGTGAAATAGGTTTCGCCTTTGCCAATGTGACATGGGATGAAGAGAAGTTGTCGGAGGGCAACGTAGTTTATACGATTACAGAGCACAAAAGGATTAGGATCCACTCGGTGGAGTTTAGAAGCAAAGATCCTAACAAACCCAGAGAGCTTACTATAAAACCCAGCTCGCTTAAAAAGGTGATAAAGACAAAGCAAAAGAAGTGGTTTTATTGGCCGTTCTACTACACTAAAAAGATGGTGGATGAGGATAAAAATAAGCTGGAAAACCTCTATTATGAAAGAGGTTTTCTCGATTGCAGCATATCAGCCAAGCCAGATTTCACAGATAGCAACAGCGCAGCGGACGTCACCTTCATAATTGATGAGGGGCCGATCTATCGGCTGAGCAAGATCGTTGTTATAGGTAATGAGTATTTTGGCGAGGAAGCATTGCGGTCAAAGTTGCAATTAGAGCCAGGCCAAGTCTATATTAAGCGAAAAGTCGAGTCAGATGTTAAGGAACTGCTCAAACTTTACCGTGAGCGTGGCTTTATCAATGCGAAAATTCGGCAGGAGCCTATACTTGCCGAGCAGAAACCCAAGGACGTTTTAGAAGTTAACATTCCTGTTGAGTTTGAGATTGCTGAGGGCGAACAGTTTCGAATCGGTCGAATCGATATAATGAGCACCAAGTTTATGCCAGATAAGGCTGTCTCCTCGATCGATATAAGCGACAGCGAATTTATAGAGGAATTTATACAAGATAAAGCTGTTCGACGGGTTCTGAATGAGTACGGCTTTAGACCCGGTCAATTGTACAATGCTGATATTGCGCCTCAGCAAGGCGGCGGAAAGCTTGAAGAATACGTACAGAGGAAGATGTACGCTGAGCAGGTGAATATCAGGCCCGAGGGTAAGCCTGAGCCATATACAGGCGATTTTAATGAGCCGAATGTCCTGGGCCAGGATGTAGCGGTGGGCATAGAAGAGGTTAGAACAGGCTCGTTACAACCGGGAATCGGAGTAAGTAGTGACAGTGGCTTTATCGGCAGTTTGGTTTTTGACCAGCGCAATTTCGACATCAACGATTGGCCCGAAAGCTTCAAGGAATTTATTATTATGAATGCTTTCAAGGGCGCAGGCCAGAGGATGAGAATTTCGCTGGCGCCGGGGACCGAAGTCAGCGTGTATTCGGTTGATTTCAGCAACCCCTACTGGAGAGATAGGCCAACAAAGTTTGACTTGCAAGGCTCAAAATACAAGAGGTTTAGAGAAAGCTTTGATGAGGGCAGACTGAGAAGTTTTATCGGATTCGAGCAACGACGTAAAAATCGCTGGCGAAGAAGTGTGACTTTTAGAGCGGAAAACGTTAATGTCGGCAGTATTGATTTAGATGCGCCCCAGGAGATCAGAGATGTAAAGGGTGACAATAGCCTTTTCGGAGTAGAGCTTGGTATCGCAAGAGACATGACCGACGATGAGTTTAGGCCGAGCCGGGGTTATACTTTTAATATTGATTACGAACAAGTTGCCGGTGACCATACATTTGGGAAAACAGGCGGTAAATACATTTGGTATAAAACACTCTATGAGGATTTGCTTGAGCGAAAAACTGTTCTGGCTACCAAGCTACAAGTATCGACTACGGTGGGTGATGCACCGCCTTTTGAAAAGTATTACGCCGGCGGCTCATACAGCATCAGAGGCTTTGAGTATCGTGGTGTAAGTACGAGGGGACTACAAACATATGTCACTAATCCGCAGCGCAAAGACCCCATCGGCAGCGACTGGTTGTTCCTGGCCAATACCGAGGTAACCGTACCTTTGATAGGCGACAATATCGCAGCGTTATTTTTCGTTGACAGCGGCGCAATTGACTCGGGAACCTATCGTGCTGCGGCGGGCGTAGGAATACAGATAATGATACCCTGGTTAGGACAGGTACCGATGAGATTCGAGTTAGCCACACCGATTATGAAAGAAGATGATGACGAGATACAGGTCTTCAGCTTCTCTATTGGAGGAAGACTGTTTTGAAAAGAGGAAAGCCCC
>CAZVWH010000050.1:0-21559 GCA_964631175.1 uncultured Pirellulales bacterium
CCGGCAATCTGTCCCCAAGCTGCGCCCTTGGACTTTGTTCAGGGCAGGCTTGAGGCTGCCATTCATCTGTGCCAAACGCAGGAAGAGCAGTAATTTAATACAATTGATATTACTCTTGGATAAGATCAGCAGCTTTTTACATTTGCTGATATTATTTTCCTTCGAGGTCGATTTTAAGGTCGAGGAACTTCAGCATATCTTTCAAAGCGACAATGCCGACCAATCGGCCTGCATCAACTACCATTAATCGGCTGTTGCCGGTACGTTTCATTATAGATAGCGCCTTCACAGCACTTGCTTGTGGGCTGATAGTATTCTCAGCCGAACACGGCTTAACCAGGTCGCCAACAGTAAGATTATCCCACTGCTCCCTCGGTACTTGCTTTACTTCTTCTGGGGTAATACAGCCTAAAAGGATGTCACCATCACACACCGGAAACATATCGAGATGGACTCTGTAAAAATAATCACTGACCAGTTCCTCAATGGAAATGAATGGAGATACAGTGACGAGGTCTGTTTTCATAAAACGCCATATCTCTTCGCCGGCTAACGATCTTCGCAACAACAATTGTTTATAAGACATCGCAGAGGCGTTTCGGATAAACATGCCAATCAAAGCCGACCATACGCCTACTACAAAACCATATCCCATAACAACACATAAGATACCCATGATAATCAGAAACAAGCCAAATCCTGAGCCTAATTGTGAAGCGATTTTAGTCGCCCATCGCAGATTACCTTTAATAGCCCAAAGAATCGACCGCAAGACACGTCCACCATCAAGGGGAAAAGCCGGCAGCAAATTAAAGCAAGCCAGGACAAAGTTCAACAATACAAGGTAATACAGGACATTGTTAATAGGCGCTGGCCATGCCAGCCCTTTTCCAACTATAGTAATAAGATACAACACTGTTGCCAATAGTATGCTTGAAACTGGTCCTGCAAGCGCCATTAAAAATTCAACCTTAGGACTTGGGGGCTCATCCGCCATCTCAGCTACCCCGCCAAATATGAAAAGCGTGATGCCTTTCATAGGCAGCCCGTACTGCCTTGCAACCAACGAGTGACAGAACTCATGAAAAATAATTGAAGCAAACAGTCCTAATGCCCCGGTAATTCCCATCCATAAATAGGCGACTTTTGAAAAACCCTCGAAGTAGCTCGGAAAAAAACTATCCGATAAGGTCCAGATAATAAGTGCCGCAAGAATAAACCAGCTTACATCAACATTGACACTAAAGCCGAACAGCTTAAAAAGAGGTATCTTCTTTCCAAACATACTCTATAAATTAAATCCTAAATTCTAATCTCTAAATCATAAACAAACCTGTCCTGCCTGTCCCGAGCCAGGCCGAGGGGAGCAAAGCCGAAGGATCCAAATGACCAAAATTCAAATCAACAAAACGATTTTTTTTTGAAAATTTGAAATTTGAAATTGTTTAGGATTTAGAACTTCGGATTTAGTGCTTTCATACTATTACTCATGCCGCAGCGACTCAATTGGGTCCATATTAGCAGCACGATAAGCCGGATACAAGCCAAATGTTATCCCCACCGCAGCACTAATACCAAAGGCCAAAAACAACGAACTGGGCGTAATCACCGTGCGCATCTGGCTGAAATGCGTTACCAAAACTGGTACAGATAAGCCTAAAATAATTCCCAGGATGCCACCGGACAACGTTAAAATGAGCGTCTCTGATAGGAATTGAAAGACAATGTCTCGCTTCTTGGCCCCGAGGGCACGGCGAATGCCAATCTCCCGCGTACGCTCGCTGACGGTGGCCAGCATAATATTCATAATTCCAATACCTCCGACCAAAAGCGAAATCGCCGCTATTGACCCCAGAACGATAGTAAAAATGCGCTGAAACTCCTTTGCCTGTCTCATTAGCTCCAGAGGAACAGTTATTTCATAATCATTTTTCTTGTGGAATCGTTTCAGTAGTGTCTGCACACTCTGTCTTGTTCCCAGCACCTGGTCTATGTCACGAACTTTCACAATGACTTCCTGCAGCTCAACTCTTTCCAAAGTTCCTCCGCTGCCTGCGCTGACCTGCAGCGACATTTCACCGAAACGTTCCCTAACCGTGGTCAGAGGAATATAAATGCTTCCTAATCTCGCACCGCTCTTTTTTGCTGTTTGGGCCTCCTTTTGCCCGAAAGCACTTGATGCTGTTGTACTGCTCTGCTCAGCAGCAATGCCAATCACTCGATAGTAATCACTGGCAACTTTCACATGCTGGCCTAAGGGACTGTCAAAGCCAAACAGTTCTTTAACCAAATTTTCATCAACAATACAAACACCCTGTTTGTAGTGCATATCAGTACTGCTGAGAAACCGCCCGAATTTCAGCCGGAGCTGTGATATCTCGGGATACCACGGCACTGTTCCGATTACTTCTATAGACACCCTATGAGTGCGATACTGGGCCTGCTGGGAGAGACGTCGATTTGGGACAATAACCTGGACGTCGGGTATGCCGCTGCGAAAACGCTCGGCATCGGCATAGGTAAGACCATATTCTTTCAAGGTTTGCCGTTGACCGCCGGCTGATTGCTCTTCAACCGGCTCAGTAGTTTTTATTATAATATTGTTGCTGCCAAGCTGGGCGATCTTCTCCTGGGCGTCACGACTGGCACCCTCACCTATAGCGAGCATGGCGATAACTGAAGAGACGCCGAATATGATACCCAACATAGTCAAAGTGGAACGCAGACGATGCATCCACAGACTCTTTATCCCCAACTTAACTGTACGTTTTAAACGAAAAAAAAACATAAGTGCTTATCGATTATTATATTCCTGCTTCTTTATACGTCCGTCTAAGAGACGTATGACTCTTTCAGCACCAGTAGCGATACTCTCATCATGGGTAACAGCTATCAGAGTCTTACCTTGCTCATGCAAATTATCAAGAACAGCTAATATCTCAGTACCGCTTTCTGAGTCGAGATTACCCGTCGGCTCGTCGGCTAAAATAATCAATGGGTCGTTTGCTAATGCCCTGGCGATTGCTACTCGCTGCTGCTGACCACCACTTAGTTCTGCCGGTCTATGACTAAGTCTGTCACCGAGACCTACCATTGTGGCTAATTCTCTGGCGCGTTCGGCACTTTCATACTCGGTAAAGCCCTGGTAATACATCGGAACCTCTATATTTTCTACGACATTCAGTTGGGCAATCAGATTGAACGACTGAAACACAAAACCGATGCGTGTGCCGCGTATCATCGACAACTGGTCGTCATCAAGCAAAGAAACACTCTGTCCGCCGAGTATATAATCTCCGCTGGTGGGACGATCCAGGCAGCCAATTAAATTGAGCAATGTGGATTTGCCTGAACCGCTGGGTCCCATAATGGCTATATATTCACCATTGGTGATAGTCAAGTCAATTTCCCGCAAGACCCGCAATTCAACTGAGCCGAGCAGGTAATTCTTACACAGTTTTTCCATCACCAAAATTGGCCTATTAGTCTCGAAATTAACGGTTTTGTCCACCTTCTGCATCGCCTGATCCCTGTCCCATACGATTTCTGCCTTGCTTCATCATCGATCCACGCATACTTTTCATAAACTCCATAAGCTCTGTTTTGAACTTCTCCGGATCGCTCTTGCGCAACTGCTCCAGCTCTTGGACCTTTTCCGGGTTGATCTTTTTCAGACCAGCTAACATGCGATCAATCATTTCGTCTGTCGGTTGAAAGGACATGCCCTGCGGTGGCCCTGCAACCATTGGCGATTCCCTACCCTGCCTTGGTCTCTCGCCCGGCGTGTCTGTACTGTCGGCGAACTGTTCAGCTCTTTCTGCGGCTTTGCCGTCCGGCCGAGTTTCAGTTTCCGTATCAGCTTGACCTGTCTGGGCTTTTCTCTGTGGTAGTGGTTGTTGCTGCTGTAATCCGACTGCACCGGAGACTTCACTGAAAAGCGGTGGATTTAGCATCACTTCCTCGCTGACCTCCAAACCTTCGATAATCTGCACAAACGTATCGTTAAAAACGCCCGTTTGCACTACGCGCTCTTGAGGGCCATTCGAAGTCATAACGTAACAGACTTTTCTGCCGCCGCGATTCGACACTACCTGGATAGGTACAATTATAACATCCTCCAACTGCCTGATGAGAACAGTAACCTTGCACGACATTCGACTTCTAAGGAACTCATAGGTGCCATCTATACTAACCAGGGTTTCGTAAACCTTAAGGTCCGGGTTCAACCAGCCGCGCTGCTGGTCTGGTAGCGGTGCCACTTCAAGCACTCCGCCCTGTAATACCCTATCGGGGAAAGCATCCATAACAATAGTCGCAGGCTGACCGAGGCGGACCTTATCAACCTCGGTCTCGTGGACACCGATTTCAGCAACCATTGACGCAGTATCAGGCATTGATACAATCGCCTGACCCTCATAGACCGACTCACCTTCAGCAATGATGCCAGCACTTCCTCCTCGCATAGCCCTAAATCGGTCCTCTTCGCCGCCGGTACCATATATCACCAGGCCCGGAGCCCTTGCTTTAATAGTACAATACTCGATTTGCTTTTCTAATTCGCTTACCCTTGTCTGTTGCGACCGAAATCTCTCCTGGGCGTTACTGAGTTTCGCCTGGGCCTGCGCTAGTCTCGAACGGCACTGAGCATATGTCCTATCCAATTGTCGTCCAGCCTCAATGTAGTCGCTGATGTACCGCTCCGTATTTTTTGGAAAATCGTAGTCTAAAAACAAATTCAGAGATATCTTGGTACTCTGCAAGGAAAACTCACGATTCTTCTTAGTCAGCTTGTCTCTTTCCAGCTCAAGGTCGGAAACATAATTTGCATCGTGAAGCTTTATTGTGCCTGCCAGCGTATCCTCCGCAGTTTTTAAGTTACCCTCAGCCAAAACAATATCATCCTGCAACCTCTTTAGTTCCTGCCAGGCAGCGGCTCCTTCCAACACGTTTGGGTCTTTTCTTACCTCTTCAATAAAGGGAGCTACATATTCTGTCAGACTTGACGCTTCGTTCACATCCTTAATCAATCTCACTGCAAGGTCCGCACCCAAATATTTCTGGAGGTCCAACAGGGCAAATCTTACGTTCAGCCGAGCCTCTGCGATATCACTTTCATTTTGTTTAACCTGAATGTGATACGCCTCTTCTGCAGAGGTAGCATTTTCTCGGTCACCGGCAAGCTCCATTTTCTCTTGTTCCAACCGTTCCTTCAAAGCCGAAGAATCCAGCTCCACCAGGACCATGCCGTTATTTACATCTTCCTGAGTTACATAAGTGCCTGCGGGTACGATACTTACTATTGATACAGCTCCTACGCCCCTTCTTTCGACCTGACATTTATATTGTATTGAGTTATGTGCCCTGATACTGCCACCTTCGGTGACGGTAACGGTTAAATCATCCCTGCGCACGGTGAAAGTACTGCTTGTAGCAAATGCTGGATCTGCCTTTCTCGTTGCCGCCACTAAAACCGTTACTGTCACAGCCACTACGATAAAAAGCAGTATCACCCACCACCACTTTTTACCGGCCTTAGAACGGGCAGAAATATCGGATTGACGTTGATTTGCCGAGTTTTTCGGTTTATATTTGTCTTTATTATTCATTTTGCTCTATGCTCCCACATTCCATCCGGTCTAACACCAAGAATTCCAACATCTCTAAAAAAGCTCATTTTGGCAATTGTGTGATCAACTAAAGCGCGTGTTACAGCATTTTGAGCCTGTACTAAGGCGTCCTCTGACTCCAGCAACAGTCGCACCGTCCCTCGGCCGTATTCTAAAAGTAATCTTTGCTGTTCGACCCGCCTTTCAGCCAGTTTCAAGCCGACTTTTTGAATTCGGTGACTCTCAGCGGTCTCTGCCAGGTCGCGATAGGCCTGACGTACAGCCAGTTTGACTCTTTCGGCTTCTTCATCATATCCTCTTTGTCGCTGCTGCAATGTTATCAACGCCCCTCGATAAGCATTACGTTCAGCTTTTCGGTCGAGCATCAAGTCGGTTTCAATACCCAGCTCATAGGCGCCTTTTTGAAATTGCAATCTGCTAAAATCAGTCTTCGGATTAGAATCTACGTCTATGCTGCCAATCAAGTTCAACTCTACCCCCAGGCCTTCAGCAGCCAGAACAAGTTTCCGTTGGGCGTCATCAACTTCGTCTCTGGTATTAGCCAAATCCAAACGCCGAGCCAATGCCATATCGATCGCTTCATCCGCCGTAAAACCGGGCTGTCTCACGCCGATGCTTTCCAAAGCCCTTAACTCATCCTGGTCTAACACTATGTCGGCATCGGTTGGTAAAGATAACTTTATTTTGAAGCTATCAAGGGTTTGTTCGTAGCGTTGTTGCGCAGAAACAAGGTTGTTTTCGGCACTAAGTAGTCTCTGCTCAGCCTCATCTGCATCGGATTGAGACCTTTGACCAACCTCGACCTCCATTCTCAGTTGGTTTGTTGATTGAACCTGCCTTTGATAGCTGGCTCTGGTAATTTCTAAACTCTCCCTTTGCTGTAGAACATTGTAGTAATCACGTATAATGTCAACCACAAATGTCTTACGATAACGGTTGAATGTTCGTATTCTATATAAAACGTCCCGCTCAGCCTGAGTTAGAGTCTCCCGGGCGGTCTTGCCTGCGCCTGCTCCCAGCAAAGGAATAGTGATATCGCCACTTAAAACCGAACCTATTGTATGTCTGGGGTCGCCGGTAAGAAATCTCACCCAATCAATCGCAATGCCGGCATTAACTATTATCCCATTAAGCAACAGCAGCTTTTGGTCAACACCTCCTGAAATTTGAAGATCTACATCATCTTCATCACTCTTGTCGTCTGTGTAAGTGCCGTCAATAGTCCCAAACCATTGTCGTGCGTACTGATGACGTGTTAGCGTCAAATCGAGTGCCGTAAGGTAAAGCGATTCTTTTTGCGTTTGATAATCTCGGTTTTGCGCGGTAGCCAAAGCTACCACCTGTGCAAGAGTCAGGACACGAGATTTCGGCATTACTTTTTCAATCTTTATGTCGTTTGGCGACGGCGGTACATCAGTTATTCTATAATTGGTCTTTTGGCCAAAGTCATCTTGCCATTTACTATCGATAATTCCATATACTTCCTTATCAGCTTCTTCTTTATAGTGTTCTCTGCTGCATCCACCGGTGATACCAAGCACAATAGCGCTGTACAGCAATAACAATAGCAAATTTATTTGCCGAAACCCATAACACATAAACACTTTTCTCCAATGCGCCTATTTTGCGTAAAATAACTTCAAAAGCGTATTTGATTATATAATAAAAGGTTACAAAAATAAAGCTAAAAAGTATCTCCGTATTCATGTTATTAGACGCTCTTTTGGCTAATAGTATTGCTAAAAAAATCTTGTTTGGCGATAAAAAATCCTGTTCTACCACTTCAGAATAACCAAACAACTTAAAATTTAGCGTGGATTTCTAAGCAGAGTCCAAGATTGAAAAATGTGCGCTTAAAGATAGAGAGTTACTTCACTTAGGAAGAAATGAACATTAATTAGTGGGAATTTATTACCTAACGAGGGTTTCTTCCAGAGCCTCGTCAGTTTTCTCAGGCAAAACCTTCGGTGCGGTTTTGCCGGCTAATGGCAGAAAGACAATAACGGTTGTACCTTTATCTACTTCACTTTCGACCTCGATTCTACCGCCGTGCATCATTACAATTTTGTTAACAATAGCCAACCCAAGACCTGTACCCTGAATTTCTTTGCCGGGCCGTTGTACACGGTAAAAGTGGTCAAATATCCTTGGAAGGGCTTGCCTAGGTATCCCCATACCTGTATCACTTATACGTATGACCAATTCTTCATCCTGCTGTCTAACACTAATAGAAACCTTACCTTTTTCCGGCGTAAACTTGATTGCATTGCTAATCAGATTTGTCAAAACCTGAATAATCTTGGCATTATCAAAACTGGCTTTAGGTAATCTTTCCTCAAGCTCAAGGGAAAAATCCATTGCTTTTTGTTTTGCGGAAGTGGCCATAGTCTGATAAGCCTCGCCGACTACCTCAGTTATATCGTTGTCTTGAATATTTAATCTGACCTTATTGGCCTCGAGTCTTTGAAAATCTAAAACATCATTTACAAGCACTGCAAGCCTGTCCACGTTTCTCTTTGCTATATTTAAGAACTTCTTTTGCTGGTCATTGACCTGTCCTGCTATTTCATCCGAAACAATGGCAATAGCCTCTTTCATACAGCCTAAAGGCGTTCGCAGCTCATGTGAAACTGTTGATATAAACTGCGATTTTATCTCCATTGTCTCTTTGAGTTTCTCTTCCGCATTTTTTCGGTCGGTTATGTCATCGATAGCAATTACTACATGTTTACAGCCATCGATAATCACCGGTTCGGCACTCACGCAGAGCCAAGGCGTAATCTGTTCATTACCCACTCTAAGCGTAGGCTGTATTTCAACCTTTTGAATAGATTGTCCTGAGCTTAACGCACTTACAATGCTCCCGCGGAGCACACATTCTGCACAGTCTGGGTTATCTAACTTTTGCAGATACGCAGTATGGCATGCAATGTCCCTTTCGGGACTTGCGCCACAATCCTTCCCATTGAATTCGCTATTAATGCAACCTAAAGCGGTACAAATTGGACGATTGATAATTTGCGAATATTCTTTGCGAAACATTTGCCTTATAGCGTCGTTGACGCGATTCGTTACCATATTCTCATCAACCAATAGCATACCAACCGGTACGGCATCAAATATAGCCTCGAGGTTTTTTTGCTTTTCGCCGAGTATCGCTTCTAATCTCTTACGCTTTATTGCATTTTCAACTGTTATTGGAAGTATCTTAAGGTAGTTCCGATTGATGTCCTTTACCAGATAATCATAAGCGCCGAGTTTGATAGCTTTTACGGCGATTTCCTCATTGCCAGCTCCGGTAACAATTATAGTTGGAGTATCCTTCGCAGAATTCATGATGTCCAATGCAGTACCATCGCCCAGATTGAAGTCAGAAACAATAACATCAAACTGTTCCGAATCGAATATACTATGGGCTTCTGAAACAGAGCCGGCTATTGTGTAATCATATAGAAGATTTTCCTCCCTGATCAACCACTCAAATGCCTTTTGGTCGATCACATCATCCTCAATCAGCAGAATTTTACGTCTTGAGCCATCCATTTCCTACACCCATTCCTGTTTTTCGATTATATATACCCTTAAAAGCATTTCGTTTAGCGATAGCCGATACGGCGACGGTTTATTGGTCTGCAGGCTGTGCCCACTGTTGTCACTACTTTGTGGTCGCCTCGGCTTTAAGCCTTTTGAAAAGTTTTCCTGTTTTCCAACGCCTTGGCGATCTTTTCCACCAGTTCTGTGAAATCAAATGGCTTTGCAACATAATCCACAACGCCGTAAGATGAGGCCTTAGCTACATCCTGCGCCTCACAGAGAGCGGTGACCATTATGACGGGTATGTCTTTTAACTCCGGATTCTGTTTGAGCCGCTCGAGCACCTCATGGCCGTTCATAACCGGCATACTAGTATCAAGCAGCACAAGGTCCGGCTTTTCACTAATCACCTTCTCCAGTCCTTCCTGTCCATTCGTGGCTGTAATGACCTCGTAGTGACTCCATTCAAGCCGGCACTGGATAGTCGTGACATAATCAGGCTCATCATCAACGACTAATATCTTAGCACTCTCCGCTTTCTTTTTTGACTTAAATAATCCAAACATTCGCATCTGCTTTCAAAAATCTTTGCCAATTCTTTAAGTTTTTCTCGTCATCGCGCTACTTCGTAGATTCTTTTTATCGACCTAAACACAGGACAATATTAGCAAAAATGTGGCTACCGTCGTGCCTATGCTACTGTTCATCATCTCGCCACAACAGCCCCTTTTTGTCGCTGTCATCGGGCAGCGATAGCGCAGGTCTATTTTTAATTTCGTTATATTTTCTTATCGCCTCTTCGGGGACCGGCTCATCTTTGTAAATATGGGGTGACAGCAGCACTGTCAATTCGGAGTTTTTTATCTCCGTACTGGTCTTCTTAAAGAGTTCGCCGATAAACGGCAAATCGCCAAGAATCGGAATTTTGTAAACTTTAACAATTTCTTCCTGCCGTCTCAAACCTCCCATAACGACAATTTGGCCGTCTCTAAGTAATAGTGCTGTGTTAGCTTTTCTGGTATCGACTACAGGCACTCCACCTGAGCTCTCACCTGTCTTAACATTCTGTTCCGTATTAACTGTTAGAAAAATGTCGTTGCCGTCTGTTACGATAGCGGTTACTCGCAAATTGATGCCAACATTTTTAAATTCGGTAGATGTCATTGAACCACCCCCAGCAGTGTCGCTCACCTCCGTGTAGGGAATTTCTTCAACAGCACTGATTTTGGCAGATTGTCCACTTACCATCATGGCCCGTGGGCTGGCAATAATCTGGGCATCTCTTTTTTCCTGTATCAAATGAATAATATTTCGTACTGTGCCGCTGATGATACTGAACTCGCCGCCGAGTCCTGTTGTATTGAATGCTGTCGCATTGCCTATTGTATCAGCACTTTCGACGGTTGAACCCAGTCTTGATGTTGTAAAATTTTGTCTGTATCCTATGTCGTATGTTTTATCAGAAAGTATATCCCAATTAATACCTATCTCGGTGTCATCCTCCAACTGGACATCGAGAATAACCACCTCTACCATAATCTGCTTTGGTCTTCTGTCAATCTTTTTTACCTGTGTCAGAATTTTATCAAGATAGTCACGAGTATCACAAACTATCAGAGAGTTGGTGTTCGGATCCGTGGACATGCTGCCATAAGGGGAGGACATGCTCTTTACAACGTCTTCAAGGTTGTTGGCGTTAAGAAACTTGAGAGTTATGGTCTCAAGGAACAATACCGGCAATTCATACTGCTGTGTTGGTGGGGACCGAGTTACTTTCGGCGATGTGATTCTTTCGTCTCGAGGAATTGCCGCGAAAGGATTATCACGGCCAATGTCAATCATGCGGACCTGCTCAGAATCAGATTGTGCCGGCCGAGCCTGCAAGGCGACAATAGTCAAAAGGCAGATACACAACAATATTTTTACACACTTTAACCTATTCATAGGGAAAAATCTTCCTTATCTGGGATCGTATAAATTTTAACAGTTATATCACACTTTAGCCGACCGGAACCATCATTGTGAATCATCATCCTAAGTGAATCCATCCAAACTTTTTGGGGTCGCGCTTTCAGCCTCTCCACCAAATCGACTATGTCGCCATATTCGCCGATGACACTCAACATCGCGCTGTTAGCAGTCATACCTGAGGAATCTTCATATTGTCCTGCCTCAGAGCGCCCGTCATCTGTGACAAAATTAAGCGAATAAACTGCACAGCCTGCCTGCTCGGAAATAGCCTGCAAGTCACTAAAGAACTCCTTTGCATCCTTAACCGTAAACAGAGCATCCTGAAGGTTGGTAAACTGCCCGCTCAACGCTTTCAACTTTTTTCCCTTGACTATGATCGCACTTTTAATAATTTTGCTTGTTTTTAGCATCTCAGTCAGTACGACCCCATATTTTGTCGCCGCGGACAGATAAACGACGTGAGGAGCTACTAACGAGTCATATAACAGCAGTGTTGTGATTACAACCAGCGCGGCGGAAATAGCATTCCTCGTTCTCCTGTTCAATTTAGCAAAATGATCAATTAACACTATCTATTTCACCTCTCCAGACGCCCGGAAGCAACTAATCGTGTACCTAATTAATCCGCTCTTCTCGTCATCTTTTTCTGTCTCAATCAGCGAGGCTGTGGCTATGTGCTCCGATTCACCCAGCGTATTTACAAACCATCGAATCGCCTCATACGACAGCCCTACACCTTCCAAGTATATCGCGGAATTGCCCTTGCTATACAGGCTGTTTAGACACACAGATTTAGGCGTTGCCTTTCTAATATCGTCCAGCAGAGCGGACCAATCCACATCACTACCTGTACTCAAAATCTCATCCAACCGACCAGGCTCATCGGAAAACTGCTTTATGTGGCTGTCTATCACTTTTTCGTCCTTGAACAACTTCGTTAAGTCCGACAATAGGCACTCCTTTTTCTGATGGTCTATATCTGCATTCACGCTTTTTACCTTCAGCCCTAACACAGCGACCGCTATGACCATCCCGAACATAACCGCCGCTAAAATATTAGCCGTTATGACAACATTCCTTTTGAAGGATTTAACATCAGCCTCCTCCGGCGGAAGCAGGTTTATCCTTAAATTACTCTCATTTGGGACCAGCAGCTTCATAGCCAGACCGATTGCTACCGCTGACGCATCTGTTCCTACCTTCGCTTCATTTCCCACAACGGTTGTATCCTGACACGCATCCGAGGGTCTTCTGACCTGTAGATTGCTGACTATCAGTTTAGCTCTAAGCCGCTCTTGAGCGTCATCAGGTAAATGCACTTTATCAACAAGCACGATAATTTCCCATCTCCCTGAGCTGTCTGAGTCCTTAACGCTGTCATAGAACTGTATGATTGCATTTATCTCATCACCAAGACGGCTGCAAATCTCGCCCGTCTGCGCTTTCTCATCATCAATATCTCTTGTCCGAACAAAATCGATGGTCTGCCTCCTAAAGACGCATAAATTCAAAGTTTCACTCTGCACCATAGCAATAAGAACATTGCTATCAAAATTACTTGCCATCTTTTTCGCATACAACGCTCTGGCGTAAGCAAACAGCGACGGCTCAATCGTTTCAACATTAACACGTACCAGATGACAGGCTTTGACGAGCTGAGCTATATTTTGGTTATCCACAGCAACGACTAAAAGTCGGTCGCTATGGAGTTTTCCACCTGAGCCGATTCCACAAAAGTCCAATGCAATTCTTTTGCCTGATAATGCAACAAGGTGTTTAACTTCATTGTGAACAAACTGTCCTATACCCGCCGGTCCGCCGCTGGCTGACTTTGGCTTTTCCACAATCTGCAGCAGCACTGGCCTTGCCACTAACGAAACCGCAGCTTGTCGCAGCCTTATATGTATTCCGCTTTTTCTTTTCAACTCTCTTATGCCTTTTGCAAGCAATGCGGGATCTTGAACGTTTCCGTCTTTTACCGCTCCCTCAGGTATAGGGCCACCGGCTGCTTTTAGTAACTGGACACTAGCTTTATTCTTTCTAAGCAATGCCAGATTTATCCGTCCTTCAGAAATATCTATTCCAAGCGCGGTGTTGTTACTAAGCTTCATTCATTGATCCTTAAACTATCAATTCTTATTTTGTAAGGATGTTTGCTGCTCACCGTTACCTTAGCTTCTAATTTGGCAACAAAATTTTTTGACGAAGTACCTTTTGAGACGATAGTGCGATTCGGAAGCGTTCCTGTAACGCTAACGACGTATTTGCCGCCAGCAAAGGACTTATTGTAATAGTCCTCAGCCCAATCCCTATTTTTTCGGATACGGGCAAAGGCATCATTTAGGCCGGCTTCCGCGATAGCGAGCGCCTCAGCAGCGCCGGCCTGATTCCGCACAAGCTGTATCTCCTCCGTATTGAGTTGCAGCATGCCCACAACCAGCACAGAAAACAGAGCTATCGCAAAAACGGTCACCAACAGCACAGAACCTTTATTATCTTCCTGTATTTTCATATAAACGAGCCCCGTGGAGCAATATCCCACTAATTATGGTAATATCTCCTGCATAGTACTACTGGATTCTGCATAGAGCCGACCATGGTCTTTGATTTTGACTTTCTCGCCCATGAATGATCCATAGAATTGTGCCATATTCCTGATATACAATTGTGCATAAGGAGCAACTACCGTAGCGTACATCCGGGACGAATCCTCAAGCTCGAGCTGCTTGCCGCATAGATGGTTTATCATAAAGCGTGACGGATCGGCGGTATTGACGTTAATGGCAGCATGGTCTTTAGCTTCAAAGTTATCTTTTGTATATAGCGTCAGCGTCGCTGCCGCCATTAGCTCGATCTGTCCAAATTCCTCTATCTCAAATTCCTCCTCGACCAGAATGGTAACATCACCATAGATTTCAACCTTAGCGTAGTCTTTTATCCTAAACCTGTCGCAGTGCAGATCACTACTGATAGGCCAGCTCCAGAAACCATAATAGGTTCGATTACCTACACTGCCGCCCAGGCTGGGCTCAGAAGGCAACGGGATGTCAACTGCCTGACTCAATACACCGGTAGAACCTGTGATTTGACCCCAACCCGTGAGCTTTATTACATGGTCGGGGTCACCCCCGGGCCCCACAAACACATCACCGTCAATCACACCAATGTCCTCGACCCTGATTCTACTATGACTGGTAGAATTCGTAGATACTACAGCTTTGCCGCTGATGCTATCAATGCGACCGAAAAACTCGACTTCGATCCTGCTTGACACAGCAACACCGGGTGTAGCTTGCGTGCCGAAAGAAATCGCGTTGGTGCGGAGATATGCCTGAGAAGTCATGGCCATGTCCTGGCCCAGCTCTGATAGATTCAACCCGCCATGGCGGGCCCTGAACTTAACGCTGCGAATCACATCGACATCCGTTTTGGGTGCATACAGATCATAAGCATCGTAACAAGTAAACTGTAGCTGGCTGACCGGCCCTGCCAGCTCGGAAAGGTTTCCAACAGGGCCAAATTCGACATAGCCATCGGCATTAATATCGTACCTTAAGGTGTCCCCTTCATTGTCTTCAAATTCAATATAGCCGTCCGTATCGGCTGGTCCGCTTACAGCGGTTATCCGGACAGCCTTTGAAAGATTGCGGAACAAGTGGTCCATCAGCACTCTACCGTTCTGCAGAGCTTCAGCAGCACCGGCTTTGAAGTCCCAACTATTTTGTAAAGCTCTAAATCCCGGCAATAAAGTGGCAAAAACAATGGCCATTATAGCTAAAGATATAACCATCTCAACAATGGTCAAACCTGACTTCGACAAGCTCAATCGAGCCGGGTTTTGCCCTGGCCGTACTGTCCCATCTTGGTAGCGCATTATTTTACCCATAACTCCTACAGTAACTGTTAATATTTTCGGCCAAATCGGTGGAGGTGTTATGTAAGTTTTTGTATTATCGGCCAATCAAAGTGGGCATCAAAAAGCTGCAAATTAATCAGGTTATTTGACTACGGCGACTTGTTTTTATAAGGCACAAGCAATCGTAATCATAAAAATCTTTAAGCTGGCAAAAAAAGTCCTATAAGATTTTTGTGATTGGTAACTGATAACTGGTGATTCACAATTGAATTTACCATTTAATCAGCTTCGTTCACTCAAGAACGGCCCCCGCTGCTTCGAGTTGCGAAGCAACCGGCGGGGGGCAATTTTTCGCTACTGGATTTATCAAGAGCAAGTCAGAACCCGCTGGTGTTCTATTGCTAATCATTCCACCTTCTTGCAAAGCAGGTAGCTAAAGTAACCTCGATCTCATCGTTTGTAAGTCGATCATTATCATTGAGGTCGTAGCCGACCGAGACTGTTACTTTTCTAAGATTTGAATTCTCACGGACATCAACTATGTTGCACAAGTATCGACCGCCGAGTGATAAATGCCTTTGTGTAAATGAGCCGTCGGTGTAGTGATAGATTGAGCGTGCCCTTAACTCATCAAGCTTAGCCTGCGCAAGTATAAGGCTGTGGCTTCTTCGCTGAACAACCACAGTGGTAACGTGCGCAGCAGTCAGCGCTTTTAGAATAGGAACCACTGCGATAATCAGAAGCGCCGACGCCATAATAACTTCGGTGAGGGTGAACCCCGTTAGAAATCTTACCTTTTCATCTCGTATTCTCAGCCGCTTTGGAATTTCTAACGGGGCGAACCCTCGATACTCGATACTCGATACTCGATACTGAATTTTATCATCCGACTTTTGTTCTCTGTCTCCTGTCTTTTGTCTTTTGTCTCCTGTCTTTTGTCTTTTGTCTTCTGTCTTCTGTCGTCTGTCTTCTGTCTTTTGTCTTTTGTCTTCTGTCTTCTGTCGTCTGTCTTCTGTCTTTTGTCGTCTGTCTTCTGTCTTTTGTCTTCTGTCTTCTGATTTCAGTTTTCGACACATTTTATCATACCCGTTGCTGGAATAACGGTGATAGTAATCCGCCGTGGCGGATTGCCCCCTGCAGAAACACTCATCTCGGTAGTACTTCCAGACTTTAACTCGCCCAGGGGACCAAATCTGAATTTGTGTCCACCGGAGCAATCGATAGTGACATCACCCGTAGTGAATGAACCCACCGTTTCACGGGTATCGATGTTTTCTATCTCATAAGCAGAATACGGAACAGAGCCGACCAGCTTCAATTCATAGCCTTTGGAATTATTCGCTGCGTCAGAAATAGCAAGGCTGCGGGTTCGGCGCAGGTCGGTGATAATCTTCCTGGCGATAGTATCGGCTTTTTGTTTTGAAATAATGTCTAAGTTCAATCTCGGCACAGTAATAACAGCTAATATGCCAAGAAACATCACGATGATGAACAGCTCAACTAAGCTGAACCCCGTTAGAAATAATCTGGCCAAGGGCGATTTTAAGCTTATCGGGGGGACTTCTAACGGGGTGAAGGCTGCTTTTTTCTGCGCCATAGTACCCAGCTACCTATTTCCGTCGCCGTAACGGCGACGGCTAAACGAACCGGCAATGGAAAATCAACAAGGATGGTCACCGTATAACCATCCCCGTTGATTCGGAACTATCCAAACCATATATAGATTTTGTACCAATGCTTTCCTGTTTACCTCCATGATTGTGGGGCGAAACCCGATGAGTATTTGAATTATACCTATAAGGCACGCCAAACGGACATTTAGGCATACCATCGGGAAAATAGTCGTTGTCCCCCGTTACATCTGTTAGTACTGTCGGCCATGAGCCGTTTTCAACCTTGTACAGTTCGATCTGCGAATTCAGCAAGTGAACATTAGCTTTGCAGGTGTTGATCTTCGCTTTTGCTGCACACTCCGGAATTCTTGGAATAGCAATTGCTGCCAGCACTCCTAAGATCAGCACCACAATCAATAATTCAATTAGCGTAAAAGCTTTGTCGGAATTCATGTCATAAGACCATACACCTGCTTAATTCACTCGCTAGTATGGGTGTGTTTAGTGGCATCGATACGGTGTGTACCCTCATCTATAGTGTAGGCTACCCCAAATGGACATTCGGGGTCACCATCGGGAAAATACTCGCTCAAATCTGATACTTTACTCGGCCATTTGTCGTTGTTTGCATAGTATAGTTCTATCTGCGAGTTTATCAGGTCGATGTTTGTCTTGCAGGCATTGATCTTTGCGCTCGTTGCTCCTCCAATGATCCTTGGAATAGCAATTGCCGCCAATGCCCCTAGAATTAAGACCACAATCATCAACTCAACCAGCGTAAACCCTTTTCTCGACTTCATCTTATTCTCCTTTCAGAATGGCTATATTACCTTCAACAACAACCAACATATCGACACAAAAAACTGACCACTTAATAAAAAACCACTAATGAAAAATGGCCGAAAAATTTTGTAATTATGTTGATCGGGCGCAAACACTATATGAAAGGATACCACTCCACGGGAACCAAAGCTGTTTTTATCGGAAGCTTGTGCAGCACATCTATAGTTTCCCCTTGTAAAAAGTATAATCGGAAACACCGCGTTAGCCAAATGAATATAGGACAATTAAAATCGTGTGTTCCGCCGGCTGCTCCGCCGTAAGGCGTCCTGCGGACTTTGTCACCGTCTCCACCACCCCCACCACCTCCGGCTTGGTCTGCCCTGTCGTTCTTCTTGGGAATGGTCACCATGTCCTATAACCCGATAATTATCCTCGCCCATCTTATAATCCCACTCAAACGGACATTCAGGTGAACCATCTGGAAAATAATCGGGATTTTTGGTGACATCGGTCAATTGCTGGGGCCAGGAACCTGTGTTGAAATGATACAGCTCAATTTGTCTGTTCATCAGGTCAACATTTGTTCTACATACACTATCCTTGGCAGCCTTTGAAGCATTGCTAATTCTTGGAATGGCAATCGCCGCCAGTGCGCCCAGGATCAAGACTACGATCAGCATTTCAACCAACGTAAAAGCTTTTCTATCTCTCATTTCGTTCGAGATCCGATAAACTTCATGCTACTTCAAGTGGCGCATATAATCAAGCATAGGCAGATATACGCCCATGAGGACAAATCCAACAACAGATCCCATAATAACCGTCAAAGCCGGCTCTAACTTGACAAGCAAAGAGTTTATTGTCCTCTCTATATCTTTATCGAGAAAATCGGTTCCTTTCTTGAGCATTTCAGCCAACTGACCGGCTTCCTCACCCGAGATAGCCAATTGTGTAATCATCGGAGGAAAAATATCGTACTTTTTCAAAGACATTCCAACAGGATTACCCGCTTGAATTGAGGTCTTCAACTCTTCTGCAATTTCGGTCATCTTGTGATTGTGAGCAACAGTACTTGCCACACTTAAGGCCTCAATTAACGAGACCCCTACAGAAGCCAGCAGAGCAAAAGTCCGTGTAAAATGTGAAACCACAACCATCCGATTAAGCTTGGCGAAAACGGGAATCTTTAGCTTGAGAGCATCCCATTGCGCGTTGACACGTGGATTTTTTTGCAGCTTTTGTAGTAATATAACCGCTGCCACGCCTATAATCAGTAGTGCCCACCACCAGCCTCTGATTAGAGAGCTTAAATCCACAAGGACCTGGGTAGGCCCGGGCAACGGCACATGCAGCTTCTGGTACAGCTTCAAAAACATAGGAACAATAAAGACCAAAAGAAAACAAACGACTAAAATGCACACCATGCCTACTACAATTGGATAAATAAAAGCAGACATAACCTTTCGCTTGAGTTCTGCCTGTTTTTCCAGGTATTCGGCGCTCATTTCCAGCGCCGTAGTCAACTTTCCTCCAGATTCTCCTGCCTCAATCATGCCCAAGAAAAAATCTGAGAATATGTCTTTATATCTTTCAAATGCCTTTTTCAGACTCGACCCGGTTTCCACATTTTGTCTTATATCAGCGAGTATCTCTTGAAAGGTACCATTTTCAGCCTGTTCTTCAAGTGTCTCTAAGCATCTGAGAATTGACAGTCCCGCTGAATACATCCCTGCAAACTTATAAGTAAAGGCCACTACTTCTTGCCGCTTTACTTTCTTGCGTTTTTTTCCTTTTACGCTCGCACGGCGGGCCTTTACCAGGACATAACCCATCTTGTCCAATTCTTCCCTCAGAGCCGCAACGCCGTTGATGTCGCTGGACACAGCGGAAAAATTGTCTCCAGAATGGTCTTTCGCTATATAGTCATAAACCGCCATTAGTCTGTTCTTATATCAACAACTCGCATAAGCTCATCTAATGCAGTGACACCATTGACGACCTCATCTATACCGCTTTTACGAAGAGTTTTCATGCCCTCGCTGATCGCCTGATGCTTGATCGCATCGTCACCGGCTCCATCTACTATCATTCTACGGATCGACTCCGAAACAGGTAGTATCTCATAGATTGCCTTGCGTCCTCGGTATCCCATTTGGTAACAATTCTTACAGCCCGTATTTTTGTTCAGTTGAATCGGCTCATGTGAACCACCGAACAGATATTTCAGCTCTTCTTCAGAGGCCTGGTAGGGCTGCTTACATTCCGGACATGACAGCCTTATCAGTCTTTGGGCCACCGCACCTAAAAGGGCCGACGAAACAAGGAACGGTGGTATACCTATATTGATTAGACGCGATATCGCACCAGCAGCGTCGTTTGTGTGCAGGGTGCTTAGAACTAAGTGCCCGGTCAGAGCCGCACTAATTGCTATTTCCGCTGTCTCCTGGTCACGGATTTCGCCAATGAGTATGACATCCGGGTCCTGCCGTAATATACTTCGCAAAGCTGATGCAAACGTCATTCCTGCGACCGGCCTGACCTGCACCTGTGTAATGCCGTTAAGACGGTACTCAACGGGGTCCTCGACAGTGACAATATTTCTTTCGGGAGTATTTACCTGCTGGAGAACTGAATATAATGTAGTCGTCTTACCACTACCGGTTGGACCGGTCAGAAGTATCATACCATAGGGATTATTAGCAAGCTCCCGGAATCTCCGATTATCATCGGGGTTGGTCACCACAGCATCAAGCGACCATTTATTCGCGTTCTTATCAAGAATTCTGATAACTATCTTTTCACCACCCACCGCAGGCAGGGACGAAACTCTCAGGTCATAGTCTTTACCATCATGCTGCACACTCATATGGCCGTCCTGAGGAATTCTTCGCTCAGAGATGTCCATATCCGACATAATCTTAATGTGCGATACTACCTCCAGTTGTGCCGAGAAAGGCAGGTCTAAGGCATTTCGCAGTATTCCATCAACGCGATATCGCACCTTGACTTCGGATTCCTGCGGCTCGATATGTATATCACTTGCCTGGGCATTAACGGCGCCTCTTATTATCGAGGAGACCAGCTTTGCAATCGGAGCATCTGCCAGCCTTGCTGATTTCTCCTCATCTTTGCTGAGCCCTGCGGCCTTATCGGGTTCGCCCTTTAGACGCATTGATACTATAGCCTGTTTTGTTACATTTGCGACATTGAAATGATAATGTATTGTCTGCTTTATAGCGTTCGGCATAGCAGCAACAGGGACAACTTCATAGCCGGTCTTCATTTCGATCTGGTCTCGGATATTAAGGTCTAAAGGAGAGCTCATCGCTATGACCAAGCGTTTGTCCTCCTTTTTTATAGGAATCAGGTTGTGTCGACTCGCTATTTCATAAGAGACTAAGTGGGCCACCATCGGATCGACCATCTCAGGTGAAAGATTAACGAATTCTATCTTATTGACGGCTGCAACAACTCTGGTTATCTGTTCTTCGCTGAGAAGATAGTCCTTTTTAAGTATGCTTAACAGGCTTTGTCCAGTCTCTTGCTGCTGCTGGATGGCATCCTGAAGGGTTTTCTCATCGACGATATTTTCTTGCAATAGAAACGATATTATCGGGTCATTGTTTTCCATGTATATTTTTTCCATAAGGATATAACCCAAAATCAGTATCGACCTATCCTTGAAATGACTTAAAAACAAACATATTCTTGCGTGATTTTACCCGCCTTCGCAGAAAGCCACCCCTGCAGCTTCTTGCGAAGCAAGAGCGGGGGTGGATGAATGCGAGCGGGTATCCAACATAGCTTTAACATAGGCGGATGTGCTTCGGCGGGTTACGCCGAAGATGGAGGTGCCACGGGCTACGCCCGTGGGGCTCCACGATCCTAAAAAGACAAGCAATTGACCGATAATAATGCCTGGCCTGAGCTATAACGTCTAAAATATCAACGAAATCCGCAACAGCACCAGACTGCGATTAGCTAAAGTCCGTTTTATCATAAAACGTGCTTTAATTTGCTTGCAGAATCGGCCTGTCGGATGTAGATTAAGAACTGAAGATTTCGGTTGAATCTTACCTCCAGATTTGTATTAAGCATACTGGCGGCGTAGCCAAGAGGCCTAAGGCGACGGTTTGCAAAACCGTTATTCGTCGGTTCGAATCCGACCGCCGCCT
>CAZVWH010000051.1:0-7416 GCA_964631175.1 uncultured Pirellulales bacterium
CCTTTAATGCGAAGGGCTCTTGAGATTTTTGAAAAGAGCTTAGGGCCAGACCATCCAAGGACGCAGACCGTGCGAGAGAATCTGGAAATGATGAAATAGGGACCGTACTATGTTATATGCTGATCGATGGGTTATGACAATCGGTGGAAATATAAACCCGACCTAAGTAGAAAGTTCTGTTAGAGCAGATTCCTCGACTTCGCTTCCGTCTTCGCCAAGGCTACGACGGACAAGTCGCTCGGAATGACAATTGCACGGTAATCCATAAGAAATCCGGACCCAGTCGTAAAAGATTAAATACAAGATTTTCGCCGATATAAGCCGATAACATAGAATAGGGAGGGAATATTTGTACTTGACGTGGGAAATCGGTTTGGCTAATATAAATCGCGATTTTGAGAGCCGTATGCTCTATTGAAATGGTCACAGGTCATTTCGACCGAAGCCCCCATTTCTGCTTTCGCAGAAAGCACGGGGGCGAAGTGGAGAAATCTGCTCAAAAAGATTTCTCGACTCACCTTTCGGTTCGCTCGAAATGACATCAATGACGTTTTCAAAAGAGTAAAAGCCGCTATGAATAGTGGTTAAAGGAAATTTAAGGATTGGATAATGATAGTTGACTGCCATACACATATAGATTTCGCAGCAGATAATGTTGATACATCCGAGCACTTAGAGGCAGCGCAGACGGTAGATGCCTGTATAGTGCTCGCTACTGCAAATGGGCTGAGCGAACAGGTCAATGAAAAACTGTCTGAGTACGTGAATAAACACAACGAAAAAATGGTCGGCTTCGCAGTGGTAGAACCAATCAAAGACAATATCGGCATCAATAATCTAAAAACTCTAAAGGAAAAACTCGGTCTAAAAGGATTAGTCCTGTACTGCAGTGCCTGTGGTTTTCATCCAGCTCATAGCAGGGCGATGCGGTTCTATGAGTCTGCAAGCGGATTAGGATTGCCGGTCTTCTTTCATAACGGCGATGTCAATCTTAGGCCTGAGGCCGTTCTGGAATATGACCAGCCCTTTCTTTTGGATGAGGTTGCCAGGACATTTCCCGCTCTGAAAATTATCATCGGCACAATGGGTGTGCCTTTTGTTGAGCAGACATTGGCTATGTTGGCAAAACACGAAAACGTATATGCAGATTTGACAATTCGGCCGAGCAATGTCTGGCAGACTTATAATATTGTGGTGGCGGCCCACGAACGCGGCGTTATGGATAAGCTGCTGTTCGGCAGCGGCTTTCCATACGGACATGCAGGGCGGTGCATAGAGACTCTGCTTGGCTTTAATATGCTTTTAGCCGACACGAATCTGCCGACAGTTCCGCGGGTTCACATTCGAAATATTATTGAACGTGACACGCTGGATTTGCTGGCAATAGAACATAAGAGCATAAGACCACAAGAGAGCAAAAAAAATCTTTGCGCTCAGGGAAAACAATAAAATAAGTCACTATGGCTGAGCTTCTTGAAGAGCAGAGAGAAAGCTGGGGGACGCGTGGCGGATTTATCCTGGCGGCGGTCGGCTCAGCAGTCGGCTTGGGTAATCTTTGGGGTTTCCCTTATAAACTATACAGCTACGGAGGCGGAGCTTTTTTAATTCCATACATCCTCGCACTGTTTGTGGTTGGCATTCCCCTGATGATTCTTGAGTTCAGCCTGGGCCATTTCACTCAGCGTGCGGCACCGGATGCCTTTAAAGAGGTGCACAAAAGGTTCGAGTTCGTCGGCTGGTGGGGAATCTTAATGGGCTTTGTCGTAATCACGTACTACTCGGTGCTGTTGGCGTATTGCTTTAGCTTTCTATGGTACAGCATTGTTGGGATATTCAATGGTGGTCATTTGCCCTGGGCCGGTGTGGGGATTAAAGGTGTCGAAAACGCTAAAAATTTCTTTTTCGATGAGTATCTCGGTTACCAGCAGGGCACTGCTCTTGGAGCCATTCGATGGAAGATTTTTTGGCCACTAATAATTACCTGGGTGGTCATGTACTTTTGTATTTTTAGAGGTGTTCGGCTTGTTGGAAGAATCGTCTGGCTGACGGTTCCTCTGCCCTGGTTAATGCTTCTAATATTGACTGTGCGGGGCCTGACACTCAAAGGCAGTATGCAGGGACTGGCTTATTACCTCGACCCGGTCTGGTCGGAGCTGGTAAAACCTATAACTTGGCGCTATGCTTTCGGCCAAGTATTCTTTTCGTTAAGTCTTGCCTGGGGCGTTATGATTACATACGCCAGTTTCCTTCATAGAAAGAGCGATATAAATAATAACGCAGCAGTCATTAGTCTTGCTGATTTTTCCACCAGTTTTGTCGCGGGCTTAGCAGTATTTGCCACGTTAGGTGGTATGGCTTTCGTTACCCAGCAGGCAGGAAATCCCGTGCCTGTCGAGAAGGTGGCGGAGACGGGGCCATCATTAGCTTTTGTGGCGTTTCCTTATGCGCTGGCACAACTGCCTCATTCAGCTTGGTTTAGCTTTGTGTTCTTCTTTGCGCTGGTTACGCTGGGAGTTGACTCAGCCTTTTCAATTACAGAGGCGGTTCTGGCAAGCATCGTGGACAAAACAGGCTGGCGAAGGGGCATGGTCTTACCTGCTATTAGTGTAGCCGGTTTATTATTCTCGCTGTTTTTCATAACACAAGGCGGACTGAACTGGCTCGGGACAATTGACGGCTTTGCAAACGGCACCTGGGGTATTGCGTTTTTGGGTCTGTTAGAGTGTCTGGTCCTCGGATGGCTCTGGAAGATTGGAATATTAAGGCGGCACGCTAACAGCAGGAGCGACTGGAACCTGGGCAGATGGTGGGATTATCTGATTCGCATAGTGATTCCTGTTTTGCTTGGTACGCTTTTCTTCTGGCAGCTTTTTGACGACCTCACTGCTGAAGGCGGCTTTTTGAGAACACCAGAAGGCAAATGGATACTGGAGAACTGCTTCGGACTTGGGATCGTAGCTTTAATACCCATTGTGGCCGTCATCTTAAGTGCAGCCAAAGGCCGTTGCAATGCCGAAACGAGTCGAGATAAAAGGCAAAATCAGACAAGTTTGGAAATCAAAGGCAGAACAACGGGATTCATAGTCCTTATCCTGGCTCTTATTCCTGTGGTTGCTCTGCTTTTTATTCTTGTTAGTACATCAATACCTGAAGCTGCCGACGGTGCGGCCAAGAACCACATTTGTTGGCTGTTGCTGATAAGTAGTTTTGTTTTAATATTGATAAGTAATTATATTCTTGGCAAATATAACACCGATAGAACAGAGGCATCTTGGTTTGCAAAGTGGGCAGGGATAGTGGCTACTATGGATGTCAGCGTTTTCATTGCGTTAATTTTGATTGGTCTAACCCACACAGTAAAGATCGGTAAAACAGAAATACCTGTTCGTCACGAATTAGGCGGCGTTTCGTATGTAATTCTCGCTGCGGTGTTTCTGACAATGGTGGGGGGGCTGGGATGGTGTTTCTATCGAGCTATGACTCCTGTGGGAAAACCTGATGAAACACAGTCTCCGGATGAGGTCGGTGATGAGCAACAATCAGCAGCGCATAAGTAACGTCGGATGCAAAGAAGCACATAGCCAGACACTATTTTGGCTTGTAGCCATCAACCTTATTGCCGGTATATTTGGTGCAGGCTTTTTCTAAATCCACGTCACTTATATTAGCCAGCGTGCAAAGCCAGGCAAAGACGTCAGCGAATTCTTCGTTTTTATTCGCCTTGTCTCCAGAAGCCAACGCGGTAGCGAGTTCTCCGACCTCTTCAATAAACCACATAAAAGTGGCGGGAATACCTCTTTCTTGGTCCCGCTTTTTGTATTTTTTGGCAATTAATTGTTGAAATTCGCTAATGTGCATTTCGAGAATACCTGTAACTGGTAACTGGTAATTGGTAACCGGAACCCGGAACCTACTAATCACCAAACACCAATCACCAAATTAGGCTTTGAGCAAGCTTGAAAGCTTTGCCTTTTCGAGGACATTTTTAGCCTGAGCAACTGCTTTTTCGTAAAGCTGTTCCGCTCGAACGCTGAATTTCTCACCACTTGACTGCTCAGCTATGTTCAACTGGCTGGTCATAGGTCCATCAACAGCTTCAATAATTTCGAGCATCGTAATCTGTTTTGTTGGCCTTGCCAATGAAAAACCGCCGCGAGGTCCTCTTTTGCTGTGCAGCACATTTGCTCTGACTAATTGCTGTAGAATCTTTAGCAAATATTCCAAGGGTATGTCATATTGCTTAGATATACCTTGTGATAACACGGTTTTTTTGCCTTGTTGTTTGGCGATGTAACCAATCGCCAGCAGCGCATATCCTGTAGATCTGCTGATTCTCATCCTAATCTCCTTCAAAATAAGCTGTAATTAAGAAAATTTTTCTTATCCGTCTGCCTGCTTTGTTGTGAAATCAAGAGGGAAGACAGGCACGAAACGTGAAAAAGCCACGTATTTTGACATTCCTCATTCTATATTCGTTTTTATAATTAGGCTCTTTCTAACCCTCTTCGCAGTGTAAAGGTGGTTACGAATAGGTTTTTGCGTTTATCTCTTAAAGAAGCATCAAAGCCAAAACTGTATAAAACAACTCGTTATTATTATGTATTAGCAACCGCAAATTGCAAGGATTTTCTCTCTAAAATAAACAAAATCTGCAAATTTCATAAGACCTTTTTCTAACTACACGAGGTTCTATAGAAAATATAGATTGTTAAAAAATTTTCCAATTATGTAAAAGACTTGACATCTAATGTGCTCTAACATAGGATTTCGTGGAGATTTTGCAAGTTTTTTTATGGAGGTTATGATGGCTGAAATCAAGCCAAGAATAAGTGTCGAGTACATCAAGGATGCTACGATAGTAACTTTTACAGACGAAAAAATCCTGGAAGAAAAGGACATCAAGGCACTTCAAGAGTCGATAATGTCTGTTATTGAATCGGCATCAGACGGAATAAACTTGATTTTAGATTTTCGCAATGTCCAATTTTTGTCTTCCGCTGTCTTGGGACTTTTAATAAGGCTCAGCAAGAGGATTTATGAAAACGATGGTAAGCTAAGACTTTGTAATATAAATCCGAAAATCCATGAAGTTTTTAAAATAACACGGCTTACGAAAATTTTCGATATCTACAAGGATATTAAAAGTGCCACCGAAAATTTGTCTGAACAGATATAAAGTAGGCAGGGTATTTATGACTGGCTCATAAAAAACAAAATAGAAATGCTCGGTAGCTGACATGATTAATTTGCAAGCAACTTTAATTTTGAATAGACTGGTGCCACGCTGGAAGGTATAAGCATATGGTGTCAGAAACGCCGATCAGTGGTTCATTAGTAGTTGAAAGTAAGCCATCTTCTATTGATGTTGTCAATGAACAGATTATATCGAACCTTGAAGATAATAGTTTTAGCGAAGACGATATCTTCGCGGTTCATCTGGCTTTAGAAGAAGCTTTTATGAATGCCGTAAGACACGGCAATAAGATGGACCCAAGCAAAAAGGTTAGAGTTGAGTATTCAATCGGTTCAAATAGAGTTGAAATCTTTATCACGGACGATGGCAAAGGATTCGAGCCGGATACGGTGCCAGATCCGCGAGTCGGAAATAACCTTTACAAACCTGAGGGTAGGGGATTGCTCCTGATAAACTCCTATATGGATGTCGTTGAATTCAAGGAGAGTGGTAATTGTGTACATATGGTCAGGTACAAGGAAAAACCGGATATAACCAAAAGTCTGAACTGAACACAGACCTGTTGAATTTACTCGATACAGTCGTAATCAACGCTGCAAAGAGAAGAATGAAATAATAAGTAGGAGCAAATGTCCAAAAGATGTTTCTGAGAATTATTATTGTCTTCTGTTGTCTTTTTATTTTGGGCGGCTGTATATATCAAGATGAGCCAATACCTCAAATTATTTATAGCCCTACCGGCTCGGAACCTGAACCCATCCAACCATGGATTGAAAAGCCGACGCAACATTTAATCAAAACGGATAAAAATATTCCAAGAGAGTGGCTGCCGCCGTCAAGCGTGGAGAGGAAGTGGACAGCTATAGTGCTGCATCATTCGGGCACGGAAAATGGAAATGCGGCTATATTTGACAAATGGCACAGAGAGGGTAACCATTGGGAGGGCGTTGGTTATGACTTTGTTATAGGTAACGGCACTGACAGTGGTGACGGAGAGGTCGAGGTAACGTTTCGCTGGCGTCAGCAGCGGACGGGCGCGCATTGTAAGACACCCAACAATTGGGCTAATGAAAGAGCGGTGGGAATTTGTCTGGTTGGCAATTTCAATCACTCTACACCTACATCACAACAAATGCGGTCACTTGTGAGATTGATAGATTTTCTGCAAAAGCGATATGGGATCTCCAAGAGCCGGATTTACGGCCATAATACTACACCAGGAGCGCAAAAAACAGCCTGTCCCGGCAAAAAGTTTCCTATGTCCCAGCTAAAATCTACACTTGCTTTTTGAGCTTACAGGCTACCACATTTTAAGCAATGAGGCTGCTGCGTCCCATAAACTCACTTCAAAACTCAGCAATCAAACCATTTTGGATGAGCTGAACCATAATTTAACTTTAAATGCGGGTTCTAAGAAAGTCGTTCTGTGATTATTCCGACATCTTTTCAGGACTATTGTTCCGAAAACGAAGAAAGGAATCAGCCGAATGGATATCTATGACCCGTTATTTTCTCCAAGCTCACTACTAAGCGAGCAGCTTGCACCGCAAATTTTTGACATTTTGCCTGAGAATGGGCCTATTATGGTAATTATGGATAATCAGAACAATTACTGGCCCAGTAACGGTGAAGATTTTTCAAAATTAAACATCGACATGCCATTCTTAAAAGAGCTCTGTGCCAGGATTGATGACGGTATGGAGCCTATCATAACTCAAATAAATAACGTCAGTGTCACCATCGCACAGTTGGCTACCGAGCAGAGCAATTACGGCTACGTAATTATTGCTCTGCCACAATACAGTGCTGAATCAACTCTTATCAATATTGACCTGATTGAAGTACTACTTAACCAAACAGCACTGATAACCGCGCTGATCGAGAAGAATAATCACCTTGGGGAGCTTCAAATGAAACTTAACAGCATGTATGGTAGAAGCGCAGCACCGTCGAATTGATTATACTTCCGTCGCCGTATCGGTGACAGCTAAACATATTGAGTTCAAATCCAAAAGTTATCTTCAAGTGCCAAAAGGGCCTGCCTGCAGGTTCTCTGAGCCGCAGTAAAGACACTTGGAATGTTGTCTGTGTAGTGTTCTGCCACACGAAGCGCATTTTTTAACGACCCTTTTCAATTTACCATCCAGCTTGCCATCTCGCAGATCAACCTCATTGACCTTCTTAATGAGCAGCTTTTCATCCAAATGGTTTGTCTCAGCTAT